>JBAQHA010000707.1:0-17004 GCA_049288075.1 Oricola sp. | reverse complement strand
GCAATGAGCGCTTGAACGGCGGGGACAAATGGGGCACATCATGCCGCCATGTCCAGGACGACGAAAACGCCGCGCAAGGCGCGCGCAATCGACCATGCAGTGCTGCCCGTGGAGAGCGTCGAGGCGGCGCGTTCGCGCTTTCTGGCGCTCGGCTTCACGGTCGCGGCAGATGGCCGTCATCCGTTCGGCACCGAGAATGCCTGCGTCTATTTCGCCGACGGCACGTTCATCGAACCACTGGCGGTGGCGCAGCGCGAAGACTGCGAGGATTCCGCGCGCAAGGGCAATGTTTTCACGGCGCGCGACCAGGCCTTCCGCTTCCGCAATGGCGAAAACGGCTTTTCCGCGCTCGCGCTGTCGACCGAGGATGCGCGGCGCGATCACAAGGCTTTCCGCAAGGCCGGATTTTCGGCCGGCAAGAAGCTGTCGTTCGCACGCAAGTTCGTCGGCGCTGACGACAAGAAGGGCAAGGCTGCCTTTCTGCTTGCCTTCGCGGCCGACCTGCGCTCGCCTGACGCGCTGTTCTTCACCTGCGAGCGGGTGTCCGTGCCGAAGGCCGATCGCTCGGCCCTGCAACTGCATGCCAATTCTGCTACCGGCATTCTGCAGGTCGTCTTGTCGGAGCCGAACCCGACCGATTTTCAGTATCTGCTGCAGGAAGTCGTCAACAACCGCAACGACGAAGCCCACTCCTTCGGCATGGAAATCGCCGCCACCAACGGATCGATCGACGTTATGACGCCGGAAGGGCTCGCGGTGCATTTCGGCGTCGAGCGGAAGTCGTCCGAGCGCGGCCTGCGTTTCGAGGGATTTATCCTCGCTGTGCCGTCGATCGAGCAGTTGGAGGAATATTTCGGCGATAACGCCATCTCCTATCGCGAGATGCATGGGCGCATCATCGTCGATGCCGCGCCGGGGCAGGGCTGCTTCCTCGCCTTCCAGGAACAGGGTTCGAAATGAACGCCAATACATCCGTTGCCGTCGGATCGGTCCGCTTCGCCAACGACGCGCCGCTGGCGTTGATCGCCGGACCATGCCAGATGGAGAGCCGCGGCCACGCTTTCGACATGGCCGGCGCGCTGAAGGAAATCTGCGACGGGCTCGGGATCGGACTGGTCTACAAGTCGTCCTTCGACAAGGCCAACCGCACATCTCTGTCGGGCAAGCGCGGCCTCGGGCTGGACAAGTCACTGGCGGTCTTTGCCGACCTGAAGGCGGAATTCGGCCTGCCGATGCTGACCGACGTTCATAACGAGGCGCAATGCGCCGAGGTGGCCGAGGTCGTCGACGTGCTGCAAATCCCGGCATTCCTCTGCCGCCAGACCGATCTGCTTCTGGCCGCCGCGCAGACCGGACGTGTCATCAACGTCAAGAAGGGCCAGTTCCTCGCCCCCTGGGACATGAAGAACGTGCTCGCCAAGGTGGTGGGTGGCGGCAACCCGAACGTGCTGCTGACGGAACGCGGCGTTTCCTTCGGCTATAATACTCTCGTCTCCGACATGCGCTCGCTTCCGATCATGGCCGAGACCGGTGCGCCGGTGATCTTCGACGCAACCCATTCGGTACAGCAACCCGGCGGGCAGGGTGGCTCGACGGGCGGCGAACGCCGGTTCGTTGAAACGCTCTCGCGCGCGGCCGTGGCCGTCGGCGTAGCCGGCCTGTTCATCGAAACCCATCAGGATCCGGACAACGCCCCGTCCGACGGACCGAACATGGTGCCGCTCGCCGACATGGAACGGCTCATTGACACGCTGATGCACTTCGACAGGATCGCGAAGTCGCGCTGATCAGCCGTTTGGCAGGATGAGAACCGCCTCGGTTTCGGGACTGGGGGCGCGATGGCCGAACGAAGTCAGCAGGCCGACAGCGATCATGGCGAATGTCAGAAATCCGGCGACTTGTGTCACGGTGAACCTCCCTCAAGGTTTGCCTCCCACCGCCCGGGTGCAAGCTGGCCGAGGAATCAGGCGGTTTGATGCCGACGGAAATGAATTTGTCGCTTGAGGCTGTTTCACTTTGTGACCGGCTCGGCTAATGCAGCGCCGGAAGTATTTATCATCCAGCAGGGATCATCGCTATGAGCGCTATTGTGGACATCATCGGCCGTCAGATCTTTGACAGCCGCGGCAATCCGACCGTCGAAGTCGACGTTGTGCTGGAGGACGGTACGCTTGGGCGCGCCGCCGTGCCTTCGGGCGCCTCGACCGGCGCGCATGAAGCGGTCGAACTGCGCGACGGCGGAACCCGCTACAAGGGCAAGGGCGTCACCAAGGCGGTAGATGCGGTCAATGGCGCGATTTTCGACGCCATCGGCGGCATGGACGCCACCGAGCAGTCCAAGATCGACGCGGCGATGATCGAACTCGACGGCACGCCCAACAAGAGCCGGCTCGGGGCCAACGCCATCCTCGGCGTTTCGCTCGCAGTCGCAAAGGCGGCCGCGATCTATTCCGGTATGCCGCTCTATCGCTATGTCGGCGGCACCAATGCCCACATACTGCCGGTGCCGATGATGAACATTATCAATGGCGGCGCCCATGCCGACAATCCGATCGACATCCAGGAATTCATGATCATGCCGGTCGGCGCGGAAAGCATCGCCGACGCGGTTCGGATCGGAACTGAAATCTTCCACACGCTGAAATCGGCACTCCACAAGGCCGGCCACAACACTGGCGTCGGCGACGAAGGCGGTTTCGCGCCGAACCTGCGTTCGACGAGCGAGGCGCTCGATTTCATCATGTCGGCAATATCGGCGGCCGGCTACACTCCGGGCGAAGACGTGCGACTGGCCCTCGATTGCGCCGCGTCCGAATACTACAAGGATGGCAAGTACGAGATGACGGGCGAGGGCAAGTCGCTCACCTCCGAGCAGAACGCCGCCTATCTCGCCGATCTCGCCGCGAACTACCCGATCATCTCGATCGAGGACGGCATGCACGAGGATGACTGGTCGGGCTGGAAGGTGTTGACCGATCTGCTCGGCTCGAAATGCCAGTTGGTCGGCGATGACCTGTTCGTCACCAACACGGCGCGGCTGCGCGACGGCATCAAGATGGGTGTCGCCAACTCCATCCTCGTAAAGGTTAACCAGATCGGCTCGCTGACCGAGACGCTCGATGCTGTCGAGACCGCGCACAAGGCTGCCTATACGGCGGTCATGTCGCACCGCTCCGGCGAGACCGAGGACGCAACGATCGCCGACCTCGCCGTCGCCACCAATTGCGGACAGATCAAAACCGGTTCGCTGGCCCGTTCCGACCGGCTCGCGAAATACAACCAGCTCATCCGCATCGAGGAGGAACTCGGCCCACAGGCGCGATACGCCGGGACTTCGATCCTGCGCGGATAAGTCTCCGAAACCCGATCATCCTGCTACGCCGTCGGCCCTCGCCGGCGGCTTTTTCTTTGCCTTCCGATGGCCGGCGCGGGGCAGCGTTTAGGCGCGCTTAACCAAAACCTCCTAATGTCCGGGGTTCGTATCAGGGGCTTTGTATTATGTGGACCCGCCAGCGTCGCCGCTCACCCTATCGTCATCTTGTCCTGCCGATCCTGACTTCCGGGGTGCTTGCCTATTTTGGACATCATGCGATTACGGGCTCGCTGGGCCTTGCCTCCAGCCAGCAATACGAAGCTGAGATCGCCGCGCTTCAATCCGAACTCGATGCGCTTGAGACCAAGCGCGCGGCTCTCGAAAGGAAGACGGCGATGCTGCGCGACGGATCGCTCGAGCGTGACATGATTGATGAGCAGGCCCGCCGTCTACTCGGCGTCACGCGCGCCAACGAAATCGTGATACTGAACTGAAAACCGCATTAACCTGATTCCAGTTAACTCAGGTTTTCGAGAGCGTTTTTAGATGTTTACGGCATAACAGCCATGCCGTTTTAAGCATTGCCAACGACTGTCGTTACGCTACCTTAGTCCACAAAACAAAACTAGGGAGTGACAGCATGGCGACGCGTGCCAAAAAGGCCTCCGCCCCCGGGGCGAAGGCGAAATCCGCCACATCTCTTTCCGCGCCGCCCCCGGCGAATTTCACGAAGGACGAAGAGCTTTTCGCCTACAGGACGATGCTCCTGATCCGCCGGTTCGAGGAAAAGGCCGGCCAACTCTACGGCATGGGCTTCATCGGCGGTTTCTGCCATCTCTATATCGGCCAGGAGGCGGTCGTCACCGGCATGCAGATGGCGGCCAAGGATGGCGATCAGGTCATCACCGGCTATCGCGACCACGGCCATATGCTTGCCACCGGCATGGAGTCGCGCGGCGTGATGGCCGAGTTGACCGGCCGCCGCGGAGGCTACTCCAGGGGCAAGGGCGGTTCGATGCACATGTTCTCCAAGGAGAAGAACTTCTATGGCGGGCACGGCATCGTCGGCGCGCAGGTGTCGCTCGGCACCGGGCTGGCCTTCGCCAACAAGTACCGCGACAATGGCGCGGTCGCCACGGCCTATTTCGGCGATGGGGCGGCCAACCAGGGCCAGGTCTATGAAAGCTTCAACATGGCCGCCCTGTGGAAACTGCCGATCGTCTATGTGATCGAGAACAACCGTTACGCCATGGGCACGTCGGTCAGCCGCTCTTCCGCCCAGACCGACTTTTCGCAGCGTGGCGCATCCTTCTCCATTCCCGGTTTCCAGGTCGACGGCATGGATGTCCGCGCGGTCAAGTCAGCCGCCGATTTCGCGCTAGATTACGCCCGCACCGGCAACGGCCCGGTAATCCTGGAAATGCAGACCTATCGTTATCGTGGCCATTCGATGTCCGACCCGGCGAAATACCGTTCCAAGGACGAAGTGCAGAAGATGCGCTCCGAGCACGATCCGATCGAACAGATCAAGGCGCGGATAATCGAGCTCAACCACGCGGACGATGCTGCGCTGAAAGCCATCGACAAGGAGGTACGCGAAATCGTCTCCGATGCCGCCGATTTCTCCCAAAGCAATCCCGAGCCGGATCTGTCCGAGCTCTATACCGACATCCTGCTCTGAGGGGAACGCACCATGCCGATCGATATTCTGATGCCCGCGCTCTCCCCGACGATGGAGGAAGGCAATCTGGCCAAATGGCTGAAAAAGGAAGGCGATACCGTAACCGCCGGCGATGTGATCGCCGAAATCGAGACCGACAAGGCGACGATGGAGGTCGAAGCCGTCGATGAAGGCGTGCTCGGAAAGATCCTCATCGCCGAAGGCAGCGAGGGTGTGAAGGTCAACACGCCAATCGCGGTCCTGCTGCAGGAAGGTGAAAGCGCGAACGACATCGGCAAATCCGCGCCGGCGGGAGCCGATCCGCATGCTGCGCGGGGCGCTGACGGAGCGGCCGGCCAGGGTGAAGGAAAGGCCGGCGATGCCGTCGCCGACGTGGACGCACGCCGCGTCCCCGCCGAGGGTAAGGTGCATCCGGAGCCGAGGAAGCCCGATGTGGGGTCCGATCCAGATATTCCGGCGGGAACCGAGATGGTTTCGACGACGGTTCGCGAAGCGCTGCGCGACGCGATGGCCGAAGAAATGCGCCGGGACGAAGCCGTTTTTGTCATGGGCGAGGAAGTCGCCGAATACCAGGGCGCCTACAAGGTGACGCAGGGCCTGCTCGATGAGTTCGGCCCGCGCCGGGTGGTCGACACGCCGATCACCGAACACGGTTTTGCCGGCGTCGGCGTCGGCGCGGCGATGAGCGGCCTGCGCCCGATCGTGGAGTTCATGACCTTCAACTTCTCGATGCAGGCGATCGACCAGATCATCAACTCGGCCGCCAAGACGCTTTATATGTCGGGCGGCCAGATGGGCGCACCGATGGTATTCCGCGGCCCGAACGGCGCGGCGGCCAGAGTCGGCGCGCAGCACAGCCAGGATTATGCCGCATGGTACAGCCATGTCCCGGGGCTGAAGGTCATTCAGCCCTACACGGCCGCGGACGCGAAAGGCCTCTTGAAGGCAGCCATCCGCGATCCGAACCCGGTGATATTCCTCGAGAACGAGATCCTCTACGGCCAGAGTTTCGATGTGCCGAAGCTTGCCGATTTCGTGCTGCCGATCGGCAAGGCACGGATCCATCGTGCTGGCACCGACTGCACCATCGTGTCCTTCGGCATCGGAATGACCTACGCCGTCAAGGCGGCGGAGGAACTGGCGGGCATGGGTATCGACTGCGAAGTGATCGACCTGCGGACGCTTCGCCCTATGGATCTGCCGGCAGTGATCGAGAGCGTGAGGAAGACCGGCCGCCTGGTAACGGTGGAAGAAGGTTTCCCGCAGAACTCCATCGGCGACTTCATCGCCAATCACGTGCAGCGCGAGGCTTTCGACTATCTCGATGCCCCCGTGATCACCATCGCGGGCAAGGACGTGCCGATGCCTTATGCCGCGAACCTGGAAAAGCTGGCGTTGCCGAAGGTCGGCGACGTGGTCGAGGCGGTGAAAGCCGTCACCTACGCGGGTTGAGGGAGAGGACCATGCCGATCAACATTACAATGCCCGCCCTGTCGCCGACCATGGAGGAGGGCAACCTCGCCAAATGGCTGGTCAAGGAAGGCGATACCGTCTCGTCCGGCGACGTGATCGCCGAAATCGAGACCGACAAGGCAACGATGGAAGTCGAGGCCGTCGATGAGGGAACGGTCGCAAAGATCGTCGTCCCGGCCGGGACCGAGGGCGTCAAGGTCAACGCGGTCATTGCGATCCTCGCCGCCGAGGGTGAGGACGTGGGCGCCGCTGCCAAGAGTGGTGACGGTGCGGCCGCGCATGCGCCGGCCAAGGAAGAGACGAGAATTCCGGCGCCGGCTCCCGCAAAGGAAGAGGCGAAACCTGCGCCGCAGAAAACCGCGCCGGCGCCCGCGATTGCCGAGGACGTCCATGCCGGTCCGGTCCCTGTGAAGGATGGCCAGAAGGTCTTCGCGTCTCCGCTCGCCCGGCGCATCGCCAAGGCGGAAGGCATCGACATCACCAACGTTGGCGGCACCGGGCCGCATGGCCGTATCGTTCGCCGGGACGTCGAGGCCGCGCTAGCGGGCGGCGCAAAGGCTCCGGCTCCCGCTGCGGTTCAGGCTCCCACGGCCGCCCCATTGGCTGCCGGCCCGTCGACCGACGCCGTGCTGAGACTGTTCGAGGAAGGTTCCTACGAACTCGTCAAGCACGACAACATGCGCAAGACGATCGCCAGGCGGCTGCAGGAATCGAAACAGACGATCCCGCATTTCTATGTGTCGATCGACTGCGAACTGGATGCACTGCTGAAACTGCGTGGCGAACTGAATTCGGCGGCGCCGCGCAATGATGATCGCCCGGCCTACAAGCTGTCGGTCAACGACATGGTCATCAAGGCGCTGGCGCTGGCGCTGCGCGACGTGCCGGACGCCAACGTGTCCTGGACCGACGAGGCCATGGTCAGGCACAAGCATGCCGATGTCGGCGTGGCTGTGTCGATACCGGGCGGGCTGATCACCCCGATCATCCGCCGGGCCGAGGAGAAGACGCTTTCCGCCATCTCCAACGAGATGAAGGACCTCGGCAAGCGGGCCAAGGAACGCAAGCTGCAGCCGCAGGAGTACCAGGGCGGCACGTCGTCGGTCTCCAACATGGGCATGATGGGCGTGAAGAATTTCGCCGCCGTGATCAATCCGCCGCACGCGACGATTCTCGCGGTCGGAGCCGGGGAGGCGCGGCCGGTCGTCAAGGATGGAGCGCTTGCCATCGCCCAGGTGATGACCGTGACGCTGTCGACCGATCATCGCTGCGTCGACGGCGCGCTCGGCGCGGAACTGCTCGGGTCTTTCAAGGGCTACATCGAAAAGCCGATGAGCATGCTGGTCTAGAAGCCAACTCCGGAGCGAGGAGCAACGCCGATGGCTATGGGAAACGAAGGTAGCGGAATGGTCGGCCCGTCCTGGGTCTGGATGATGATCCTCGCGGTCATCTCGATCATCGGCGGCCTGTTCGCGCTGTTCAATCCGCTCGCGGCGACGATGGCGACCGTGTTCCTCGTCGGCTGGGCCTTCCTGCTCTTGGGCGTCGCGCAGATAGTCCATGCCTTCTCGGACCGCGAATGGCCGGGTTTTCTTTGGGCGCTGCTATTTGGCGTGCTGACGCTTCTGGTCGGCATATCGCTGTTGTGGAATCCGCTCGCGGGCATGGTTTCGCTGACCATCCTCGTCGCCGCGCTGCTGCTGTTTACGGGCATCGTGAAGCTGATGTTCGCCTTCGCGCTGCGTCCCTTGCCGAACTGGATCTGGGTCCTGCTTTCGGGCGCGGTCTCGATACTGCTCGCGATCATGGTTTTCGCAAACCTGCCTTGGGCGGCCGCAACGGTGCTCGGAATTTTCCTCGCGGTCGAACTGCTGTCGAACGGCATTCTGTTCCTGTTCGTCGCGCTCGGGTTGCGTCAGGCGTGATGGCGTGGCTCCTCGGATGAAAACCGTTCTTGCCTTCGGAGACTCCCTGACCTGGGGCTACGATCCGGTTTCGCCCGGGCGCCATGCCCGTGAGGACCGCTGGCCATCGGCGCTGGCGGAGGCGCTGGGCGGCCGGGCGGAGGTGATCGCGGAGGGGCTGAACGGCCGCACGACTGCCTTTGACGATCATCTCGGCGATGCCGACCGAAATGGCGCGCGCGTGCTGCCGACGCTGCTGGCCACCCACAAGCCGCTTGACCTCGTCATTATCATGCTCGGCACCAATGACCTGAAGCCGGCCATTGCCGGGTCCGCCATTGCCGCCAAGCAGGGCGTCGAAAGGCTCGTCTCCATCGTGCACCGGCACGACTGGACAGCCGGGGAGGCACCCGATGTCCTGATCGTTGCGCCTCCGCCTTTCTGCGAAACGGCGAATCCCGATTTCGCGGCAATCTTCGCCGGCACGATCGAGGAGTCGCACATGCTGGGCTCGATGTATGCCGACCTTGCCGACGAGATGGAATGCGGTTCCTTCGACGCGTCGACTGTCGCGAAAACCACCCCGCTCGATGGAATCCACCTCGACGCAGCGAATACGAAGGCGATCGGCAAGGCGCTCGCACCCGTCGTTTCGCTGATGCTCGGACTTTAAATTGACACGGATCAAGGAGGGACTGGTCTAAGGGCTTAGGGTCGGATACACGACGGAAAACGGAGGTATCCCAATGTCCCATGTCCCGCACGAACTGGCCGAGGAATTCCCGGAGCTGGTCACACAGATTCACCATTTGCGTGAGACGGATGGCCACTTTCACCGGATCTCGAACGAGTATCACGAGCTGAACCGGGCCATTCACCGCGCAGAAACCGATGTCGAGCCCTGCGACGACGCGCATCTGGTCGAGATGCGCAAACAGCGCATGGCGCTCAAGGATGAAATCTACGGGATGCTGGTCAAGCCGGAACCCGCCGCAGAAGATCCCGTATAAGGGGCGGCGCTGGCTTTCACTCCCGCAACCGCTCGCCAAGACGCCCATTCGGCGCCCGGCGGGTAGAAACGCCAAGGAGTGGAAGCGCCCATGTCGAACGCTTATGACGTTATCATCATCGGATCGGGTCCTGGCGGCTATGTCGCCGCGATCCGGTCCGCGCAACTCGGGCTCAAGACGGCCATCGTCGAGCGCGAACATCTCGGCGGCATCTGCCTCAACTGGGGTTGCATCCCGACCAAGGCGCTGCTGCGCTCCGCCGAAGTCATGGACCTCGCAAATCACGCCAAGAACTACGGACTGAAGATCGACGGCGCGATCAGTGCCGACGTGAAGGCTGTCGTGGACCGCTCGCGCGGCGTGTCCCAGCGCCTCAATGCCGGTGTCGGCTTCCTGATGAAGAAGAACAAGATCGACGTCATCTGGGGTGAGGCGAAGCTCGCCGGCAAGGGCAAGGTCACGGTCGGCAAGACGGCCAGGAAGCCGATGGAACCGCAACCCGCCGTGCCAAAGGGCATTTTGGGCGAGGGCGAGTACACGGCCAGACACATCATCGTGGCGACCGGCGCCCGGCCGCGCGCGCTGCCGGGCATCGAGCCCGACGGCAAACTGATCTGGACCTATTTCGAGGCGATGGTGCCGCAGGAGATGCCGAAGAAGCTCGTCGTCATGGGTTCGGGCGCGATCGGCATCGAATTCGCGAGCTTCTACAACTCCATGGGCGTCGACGTGACGGTCGTCGAACTGATGCCGCAGATCATGCCTGTCGAGGACGCGGAGATTTCCGGCATCGCGCGCAAGCAGCTCGAAAAGCACGGCCGGAAGATCATCACCGATGCCAAGGTGACGAAGGTCGACAAGAAGGCCAGTTCCATCGTCGCCCATGTCGAGACCAAGGACGGCAAGTCGCAGGCCATCGAGGCCGACAGGCTGATCTCGGCCGTCGGCGTTCAGGGCAATATCGAAGATCTCGGCCTGGAGGCGCTCGGCGTGAAGACCGATCGTGGCTGCATCGTGATCGACGGCTACGGCAAGACCAATGTCGAGGGCATCTATGCGATCGGTGACGTCGCCGGCCCGCCGATGCTCGCCCACAAGGCCGAGCATGAGGGCGTGGTGTGCGTCGAGAAGATCGCCGGGGTGCCGGGCGTTCACGCGACGGACAAGTCGATGATCCCGGGATGCACTTATTGCCATCCGCAGGTCGCCTCCGTCGGCATGACCGAAGCCAGGGCGAAGGAAGCGGGCCGCGACATCCGGGTCGGCCGGTTCCAGTTCGGCGCCAACGGCAAGGCGATCGCGCTTGGCGAGGACCAGGGACTGATCAAGACGATCTTCGACAAGAAGACCGGACAGTTGCTTGGCGCACACATGGTCGGCGCGGAAGTGACCGAACTGATCCAGGGCTTCGTCGTCGCGATGAATCTCGAAACGACGGAAGAGGAACTGATGCACACGGTGTTCCCGCATCCGACGCTGTCGGAAATGATGAAGGAAAGCGTTCTCGACGCCTACGGGCGCGCCTTGAACGCCTGAGGCGGGTGTAGTGCCGCTCGTCCGCGACGAGGACTACTGGGCGAAAATCGGGCGGCGCGTGTTCGTACTCTGCGTGATCGCGTTCGCGATCCTCGGCTTGCTGGCGGGCCTTGCCGTCTCGCGCAACGGAACGGCCGTAGCGCTCGGGCCGCTGTCCTTCGCCGGCTGGTCCGCCGTCTGGGCGCTCACCGGCATGATCGCGGTGGCAGGCGGCTTGTTCGGGGCGGTCTGGCTCATTATTTTCAAGGCGTTGGCGCACGCGTCGCGCGGTTAGGAAGAAACGAAATGGTGACAGTACTCGACACGGTTGAAGGCCCGAAGAAGGCCCGCCATCCGGAAAAGGCGCACCGGCCGGACCAGCCCGTCCAGATGCGCAAGCCGGAATGGATCCGGGTCAAGGCGCCGACCTCGCGCGGCTATTCGGAAACGCGGGAAATCGTCAAGTCGCACAACCTCGTCACGGTGTGCGAGGAAGCCGGCTGCCCGAATATCGGCGAGTGCTGGGACAAGAAGCACGCGACCTTCATGATCATGGGCGAGATCTGCACACGCGCCTGCGCCTTCTGCAACGTGGCGACGGGCAAGCCGGCGCCGGTCGACATGCGGGAGCCTTCGAACGTTGCTCACGCGGTCAAGACGATGGGCCTGACCCATGTCGTCATCACTTCTGTAGATCGCGACGATCTCGACGATGGCGGAGCGCGGCACTTCGTCGAGGTGATCCAGGCGATCCGCGAACATGCGCCGGCTACCACGATCGAGATCCTGACGCCGGATTTCCTGCGCAAGGAGGGAGCGCTGGAAAAGGTGGTCGCCGCCAAGCCGGACGTGTTCAACCACAATCTCGAGACGGTGCCGTCGAACTACCTGACGGTGCGGCCGGGCGCGCGCTATTTCCATTCGATCCGGCTGCTGCAGCAAGTCAAGGAGATCGATCCGACTGTCTTCACCAAGTCCGGCATCATGGTCGGGCTCGGCGAGGAGCGGAACGAAGTGCTGCAACTGATGGACGACCTGCGCACCGCCGACGTCGATTTCCTGACCATCGGCCAGTATCTGCAGCCGACCAGGAAGCATCACCCGGTGATCCGATTCGTTCCGCCCGACGAGTTCAAGTCGCTGGAGACGATCGCCTATTCCAAGGGCTTCCTGATGGTGTCCGCCAGCCCGCTCACCCGCTCGTCGCATCACGCCGGCGACGACTTCGCGCGGCTGCGGGCCGCCCGCGAGGCGAAACTTCAGACCGCCTGACCAACCGAGACCGATGCCGAAATTCCAGGACAAGACCACCGTTCCGCACAGCGCCGCGCAGATGTTCGCGTTGGTGGCCGATGTCGAGCGCTATCCGGAATTCCTGCCGATGTGCGAGGCCCTGAAGATCAGGGACCGGCGCGAACGCGGCGACATGACCATGCTCGTCGCCGACATGACCGTCGGCTACAAGATGATCCGCGAGACCTTCACCAGCCAGGTGCTCCTGAAGCCGGCCGAGAGCGCCATCGACGTTTCCTATGTCGAGGGCCCCTTCCGCTATCTCGACAATCGGTGGATATTCGAGGACCGGCCGGACGGCGGCTGCGACGTCAAGTTCGCGATTGACTACGAGTTCAAGAGCCGGGCGCTCGGCATCGTGATGGGCGCGATGTTCGACCGCGCCTTCCACATGTTTTCGAACGCCTTCCAGAAACGTGCGCTGGACATCTATGGCGATCCGCGCCGGAGCACGGCGTCCGCCTAAGGTTCCGGCTGCGGATCGGGCGCGAGCTTCACCGTCTCCATCAGGATCTCGATCGCAGTCATCACCGTGGCATGACGGATGAAGGCGCGGCCGTGGTCGGGAAATACCGTCTTGTGGACGAAAGTCGGCGCCCAGCCCGCGGCGCAACCGAACCAGACCAGACCGACGGGCTTGATGTCCGTCCCGCCATCCGGGCCGGCGATGCCGGTCACGGCGATTGTCACGTCGGCGTTGGCGCGGGCAAGTGCGCCTTCGGCCATCGCCGCGGCGACTTCGCCTGAAACCGCGCCACTCGCCTCGATCAGATCCGCCGGAACCCCGAGCATGTCGGACTTGGCCTCGTTGGAATAGGTGACAAAGCCCCGGTCGACCATGGCCGACGACCCGGCGACCTCCGTCAGCGTCGCGGCGATCAATCCGCCCGTGCAGGATTCCGCCGTGGCGACCGTGACGTTCTTTTGCTTGCACAGATCGAGAAGCGCGCTGACATGCTCGATGACTTCGTCGATCGGTTCGTCGCTGTTGTCGTTCATTCGCTCATGCCTCCCTCAAGTCCGGAAAACCGCCGTCGCCGTCGCAAGCCCGACGATGCCCTCCTGGCGCCCGATGAATCCGATTTTCTCGTTGGTCGTCGCCTTGACCGAAATGCGTCCGATGTCGATGCCGACTACCTTCGCGATTGCGGCGCGCATCGCGTCGCGGTGCGGGCCGATCTTCGGCGTCTCGCACAGCAGGGTCACGTCGCAATGGGTGATCGCGCCGCCGGCGTCGCGCACGAGGCTGGCCGCGTGATCGAGAAAGATGTCGGAGGGCGCGCCCTTCCACTGCGGATCGCTCGGCGGAAAGTGACTGCCGATATCGCCCGCGCCGATCGTGGCCAGCAGGGCATCGGTGAGCGCATGGAACCCCACGTCGGCGTCGGAATGACCGGACAGCCTGCGGTCATGCGCGATCCGGACCCCGCACAAGATCACGTGATCGCCCGGCACGAGCTGGTGCGTGTCGTAGCCGTGGCCGACGCGTATGTCCGGCAGGGCATATGTCGTAGCTGCCATCAGATTCCGTTCGGCCTCCACGAAGTCTTCCGGATAGGTGAGCTTGATATTGGCGGGGTCACCCGGGATAACGCGCACCGGCAGGCCGGCCCACTCGTAAAGCGACGCATCGTCGGTGAACTCGAAGCCGTGTTCGTCGGCGGCGCGTTCATGAATGCGAAGGATCGCATCGAGCGGGAAAACCTGCGGCGTTTGCGCCCGGTAAAGCCCGTCGCGCGGGACTGTTCGCACGATCGTCCCGTCCAGGGCGACCGCCTTGATGGTCTCGGGAACGGCAAGCGCCGGGATTACGCCGGTTTCAGGCCGGTCGGCGACCGCGAGCGCGAGGCTCCGTAGCAAGTCCGTGGAGGCGAAAGGCCTCGCCGCGTCATGGATCATCACATGCGATGGCGGGCTGCCGGCTGCCGAAAGCGCGGCAAGCCCCAGGCGAACCGATTCCTGACGGGTCGCGCCGCCCGGGACCGCGATGACGTCATCGATCGCCGGACCGAGTGACGATCTCAGCAGGTCGTTGTCGTCGGCATGGCGGACGATGACGACCGGGCAAGTCGCGTCCCATTTTCTGAAGGCTTCCAGGGTGCGCGAAATGACCGTCTGCCGGCCGATTTGGCGATACTGTTTTGGACCGGTCCCTGCGCCGCCGGCGCGTTCACCGCGTCCGGCCGCAACGATAACCACTCCGAAGCTCGGATTTTGCTGCATTCTTGCCTTTTCCGAGGCTCTTTCGCCGACGCTGACCGGTCCCGCGAAAAAATGTCGTCTTTGGGTGCTTTAGCACACGCAGGCGATTGCACAACCGGTCGAGTGTGTCTAGTAATTAGGCAGGGGGACGTGTTGCCTAACAATAAAGCATGCAGGGAATGGTCGAACTCGCAACGCCTCTGAAGATCGGTCCGGTCGAAATCCGCAACCGGGCTTTCCTCGCGCCCATGTCGGGCGTGAGCGATTTGCCGTTCCGCCGGCGGGCCTGGGCGCATGGCGCCGGGCTGGTCGTCTCCGAAATGATTGCCAGCGAGGAATACTGCAAGGCGCGGGCCGAAAGCAAGGTGCGGGCGGATGCCGAGGGCTTGCCGGTTCGCATGCTGCAACTTGCCGGCCGGGAAGCCAGATGGATGGCCGAGGCCGCCCGGATCGCCGAAGCCGAGGGCGCCGATATCATCGACATCAATATGGGCTGCCCGGCGAAGAAGGTGACCGGCGGCTACTCGGGTTCGGCGCTGATGCGCGATCTCGACCATGCGATGACCCTGATCGAGGCAACGGTATCCGCGGTGACCGTTCCGGTAACGCTGAAGATGCGACTCGGTTGGGATGAGAACAGCATCAACGCGCCGGATCTGGCCCGCCGGGCCCAGGATGCCGGCATCGCCATGGTCACGGTACATGGGCGCACGCGCGCGCAGCTCTATGACGGCCGCGCCGACTGGGAGCGGGTCGCCGCGGTTCGCGACGCCATCCGCGTACCGCTCGTCGTCAATGGCGACGTTGCATGCCTTGCCGACGCGCGTCGCGCTATCGAGCTGTCCGGCGCGGATGCGGTGATGCTTGGCCGCGCGAGCTACGGCGCGCCGTGGATGCCGGGCGCGATCGCACGCGAGGCCGGTTTCACGGATGCCGATACGGTGGAGGTTCCCGATGCGGGCGGGATTGCCGATTACGTGATCGCCCATTACGAGGACATGCTCTCCCACTACGGCATCGAAACCGGCACGCGTCACGCGCGCAAGCATTTGGGATGGTATCTCGACCGCCACGGCCGGGCCGGCGCGGACAGCGGCGCGATCCGCAAGCAGATCATGACAAGTCTCAAGACCGAAGAGGTGACGCGTTTGATTTCCCGAATCCTGAGTGAACCCGCCGCGCGGGCGGAGGCGGCATGATGGCCTTCACCATGCGAAAGAAGGCGGATGCGCCCGACAGCAGCCGCGCCCTCAAAGTACTCGACACGCTACGCGATCCCGTCGTGCTGATCGATCCCGACAACTTCATCGCATTCGCCAATCTCGAGGCCGAGTATTTCTTCTCCTCCTCGCAGGGCCAACTGGCGAAATCGAAGATTCAGGATTTCGTCCCGTTTTCCAGCCCCTTGCTGGCGCTGATCGAACAAGTTCGCGAGTCGGAGTCACCGGTCAACGAGTATCGCGTCGACCTGTCGTCGCCGCGTTTGGGCACCGACCGCGTCGTCGACGTTCACGTCACGCCGGTCGCAGACGAGCCCGGCGCGATGGTGATCGTCTTCCGGGAGCGCTCGATGGCCGACAAGTTCGACCGGCAGATGACGCATCGCGGCGCGGCCCGATCCGTCACCGGGCTGGCGTCGATGCTCGGGCACGAAATCAAGAATCCTCTGTCCGGCATTCGCGGTGCGGCGCAGTTGCTGGAGGCGGTCGTCAGCGACGAGGACAGGGCGCTGACCGGCTTGATCCGTGACGAGACCGACCGCATCGTTTCGCTGGTCGATCGGATGGAAGTCTTCTCCGACGAACGGCCGATTGAGCGCGAGCCGGTCAACATCCATGTCGTGCTCGACAGGGTGCATCAGATCGCGGCCTCCGGTTTTGCGCGCGGCATCGAGTTCGCGAAGTACTACGATCCGTCTCTGCCGCTGGTGCTCGGCAACAAGGACCAGCTGATCCAGGTCTTCCTGAACCTCGTCAAGAACGCCAGCGAAGCCTGCGAGAACCGCGACAATGCCCAGATCCGTCTGCGCACAGCGTTCCGGCCGGGCGTGCGCCTGTCGATTCCCGGCGCCAACGAACGTGTCGCCCTGCCGCTGGAATTCAGTGTGGAGGATAACGGCGCGGGCGTACCGGAGGACATCCAGATGCACATGTTCGACCCGTTCATCACGACCAAGCCGAACGGTTCGGGCCTCGGCCTTGCGCTGGTCGCCAAGATCGTCGGCGATCATGGCGGCGTGATCGAGTGCGACTCGCAGGCCAACAAGACCATTTTCCGTATTCTGATGCCGGCCGCGCCGGCGTCCGCGATCGAACATGAGCCCCAGTCGGGAGAATATGAGTCATGAAGGGTACCGTCCTCGTCGCAGATGATGACGCCGCCATCCGCACGGTTGTCAGCCAGGCGCTGTCGCGCGCCGGCTACGATGTCCGCCTGACGTCGAATGCCTCCACGCTCTGGCGCTGGGTGACGGCGGGCGAGGGCGATGTCGTGGTCAGCGATGTCGTCATGCCGGACGACAACCTCTTCGATCTTCTGCCCCGTATGCGCAAGATCAGGCCGGAACTGCCAGTGATTGTCATGAGCGCGCAGAACACGTTCATGACGGCGATC
>JBAQHA010000706.1:0-25300 GCA_049288075.1 Oricola sp. | reverse complement strand
GGGCCCGCGAAAAGGCAGAAAAGGAGAGTTATGGCGGCGCGCGCGCGGATGCCGCCGCCCTACTGTTCGCCCAGTTTCATCGACGGGTTGTATTCCTTGCCATCGACGGTCTTCACCACCGCCTGCGCGCAGCGCATGGCATGGGTAACCCCGTCGAAGGAGAAGGACGGCGAACCGTGCAGCGACCAGCCCTTGTTCAGCGCCTCGGTCACCCGGTGGCAGAAGCTGGCGTCGTCGGGGCCGGTCAGCAAGCGGTAGAGTTGCATCGGTTTCGTCCTTTCAGTGTCCGCGCTGCAGCGCGGCAAGGGTCAGGGTGCGCCGCGCGTCTTCCAGATGCAACCGCTCGACCATCCGGCCGTCAAGACCGATCACGCCGGCATCGCGGTTTTCCGGCAGGTCGAAGGCGGCGACGATCGACGCGGCGACCGCCTCGCGCTCCGGAGCGATGCCGAAGGCGGCGTTGGCGCCCTCGATCTGCGCCGGGTGAATCAGCGTCTTGCCGTCGAAACCCATCGCGGCGGCGGCCGCGCATTCGGCGGCGAACCCTTCCTCGTCCCTGAACGCGTTGAAGACGCCGTCGATAATGTCGAGCCCGGCCGCGCGCGCGGCGACCACGAGGCCCATCAGCAGCGGATGCAGCACCGCGCGGTCCTGCCCCGGCAGACGCAGGTCCTTGGCGAGATCGTTGGTCCCGGCAACGAGGCAATCGAGCCGCGAGCCCGGCGTCTCGCCCCATTCGGCGATTTGACCCGCATTGAGGATAGCCTTCGGCGTTTCCATCATCGCCCATAGCCGGATGGTATCGGCCGCGTCCGTCTCGGTCAGCATGTCGGCGACATCCGCGATGTCCTGCGGCACGTTCACTTTCGGGATCAGGATTGCGTCCGGCTTGCAGGCCCGGGCGGCGAGAAAATCCTCCGACCCGAACTCGCTCGAAAGCGCGTTGATGCGGATGACGCGTTCGCACGCGCTCTGCGGATTGGCCCGGAAATGATCGCGCAGCCTCTCGCGCGCCTCTTCCTTGGCGCCCGGCGCGACGGCGTCCTCGAGATCGAAGATCACCGCGTCGCAGGCCAGCATTGCCGCCTTGCCGATCGCCTTCTCGTTGGAGGCGGGCACGTAGAGAACGGAGCGGCGAAGGCGAAGCGGACGTCTGGTCATGGAATTGTTTGACATCATTGCGTGGAGGCTCGCAAGTGGCGTCGAAAGGACGAGAGACATGGCGGACGGGACATGCGGGATCGCGATTGTCGGCGGCGCATTGGCGGGCGCCGCGACCGCCTGGCATCTCGTCAGGCTCGGTTATGACGGTCCCATCGCCGTCTTCGAGCGCGATCCGGGCTTTGCGCGCGCAGCCACCGCGCTGTCCGCATCGGGCATCCGGCAGCAATTCTCGCGCGCCGAGAACATCGCCCTGTCCCGGCGTACGCTGGATTTCCTCCGCAATGCGTCGGAGTATTTCGGGTTCGAAACGGATATCGCCTTCCACGAGAACGGCTATCTGCTGCTTGCAAGCGATGCCGGACGCGAGGTTCTCGCCGCCAACCATGCGGTCCAGACACGCTGCGGCGCCGATGTCGGCCTGCTTGATCCGGATGCGCTGGCGAAGAGATTCACCTGGCTGGACACCGACGGAGTCGCTGCCGGCTCGCTGGGGTTTTCCGGCGAGGGATGGTTCGACGCCATGGCCCTGCTCGCGGCCTTCCGTCGCGCCCTGAAGGCCAGCCCGAAGGTCACCCTCGTCTCCGGCGAGGTGGCGGGCATCCGCCGGGCCGGCGGCCGCGTCTCGGGGCTGTCGCTCGCCGACGGGTCGCTCTGGTCTTGCGATACGCTTGTCATCGCCGCGGGCCCTTCTTCCGGCAAGGTAGCGCGCATGGCGGGCCTCGATTTGCCGGTCGAGCCGCGCAAGCGCACGGTGTTCTTCTTCCATGCGCCCGACCGCATTGCCGACATGCCGATGACCGTCGATCCGTCCGGCCTCTATGTCCGCCCCGAGGGCGATGGCTACATCACCGGCATCTCGCCACCGCCCGCGGCTGACCGCCCCGCCGATCCGGATGATTTCGAGCCGGACTGGTCGCTGTTCGAGGAGACGGTCTGGCCGGTGCTGGCCGCGCGCATTCCCGCCTTCGAGACGCTGAGACTGCAATCGGCCTGGGCCGGCCACTACGACTACAATCCCATCGACCGCAACGCGCTGATCGGCCCGGCGCCAGGCCTCGGCGGCCTCTTCGCCATCACCGGCTTTTCCGGTCCCGGCGTCCAGCAGGCGCCGGCTGCGGGCGAAGCCCTCGCCGAATGCATCCTGTTCGGGCAATACCGCTCCACTGACTGCGTCGCGTTTTCGCCGGAACGCATCGTCGCGGGCCGGCCTTTTTCGGAGCGCAACATCATCTGATCGCCCGAATCGACGAGAGCGCTTCAATTTTGCCCCGCGCTTTGCTAAGGCCTGCCGGGACTTCAAGCGGAAAGCGGAAAAGATGGACAAGTTCACTACGCTCAGCGGCGTTGCCGCCCCCTTGCCGATCGTCAATGTCGACACCGACATGATCATCCCCAAGGACTATCTGAAGACCATCAAGCGCACCGGTCTCGGCACCGGCCTGTTCGCCGAGATGCGCTACAGGGAGGACGGCAGCGAGAACCCGGACTTCGTGCTCAACAAGCCCGCCTATCGCAACGCCAGGATCATTGTCGCGGGCGACAATTTCGGGTGCGGCTCATCGCGCGAGCACGCGCCCTGGGCCCTGCTCGATTTCGGCGTCCGATGCGTGATCTCCACCTCTTTCGCCGACATCTTCTACAACAACTGCTTCAAGAACGGCATTCTGCCGATCGTTGTCAGTCAGTCCGACCTCGACAAGCTGATGGACGACGCCGAGCGCGGCTCCAACGCAACGCTGACGGTCGACCTGGAAGCCCAGGAGATCCACGGTCCCGATGGCGGCGTGGTCAGGTTCGAAATCGACGCCTTCAAGAAGCATTGCCTGCTGAACGGCCTCGACGACATCGGACTGACGATGGCGAAATCCGCCAAGATCGACAGCTACGAGGCGCGCCTCGCCGAAACGCACCCCTGGGCCTGACCTGCAACGGAGGACGGACATCGTGCACAAGCCGCTGGCGCATCTTCCCATCCTCCTTCTGACCGCCTCCCTCGCCCATGCGTCCGCCGCCCTGGCGCAGGATAACGCGCCGGAGGAAATCCCCTTCGCCGGCGGCGTGATCGCGAACACGCCGACGCCCGATGGCGAAAAGATCGTCACTTTCGGGGGCGAGGAAATCGGCCGCGATTTCCAGGCCTGGTTCGAACGGACCGCGACCGTCGCCGGCACCGAGGTCGCTTTGATCTCGCTCGGCGCCGGCGGCAATGCCTGCGGCCCTTACACACTGATCGTCTGGCCGGACGAATCCGGCGCTGTCCGTGCCGACACGCTCGGCGACGATTGCACGCAGCCGGCGCCCGCCGTCTCCGACTACGCGATCCAGTTCGTGCCTTATCTTGGTCCGGGCGAATCGCTGCCCGCCTACAGCTGGACCCCCGAGGAAGGATTCCGCGTAGCCGGCATGCTGCAATTCGTGCCGCAGCCCGGAACCGGCTGGGACGATCTCGCCGCCGATCCGGGACTGCATCCCGAACGCTATTTGTCCAATGAGGCGCTCTACGACTACGCGACCGAAATCATTGGCGGCGAACTGCGGCAATATGCGACGGGTCTGCAGACTGCCTCTGATATGGAAAAGATTGGCGACGGTATTTACGCGGGTAGCGGTTGCGTGGCGCATGACTGCGGCAGCGCGAATTCGCTGATCGTCGTCGACTTCAACGCCAACAAGGCGTGGTTCGCACAATTTCGGGAAGGAAAAATCGCCCAGTGGCCCGCTCCGGACATGTGGCCGGCCGTTGCGCGCGATGCTCTCGAGCAATTCTCAAGCCTCTGACCGGCAAGGCTTTTCGGTTTCCGCAATTGACACGGCCTTCCGCGGGGGCGCAAAAAGGGACCGGGAAAGCCGGCTGTTCGCCGGCATGTGTGTAAATTGGGGTCATGGATGACGGCAGCAGTACTGGAAACAACCATTCGCATTATCGCCGACAAGGCGAACATCGAGCCCGAAGCGATCAAGCCGGATACCGAACTGACGTCCCTCGACATCCAGTCGCTCGATCTTGCGGAAATCATTTTCGACCTTGAAGACGAATTCGACATAGAAATCGACATGAGCGCCGCCACGGCCTGGGACAATCTCAAGACGGTGTCGGACATTTCCGATGCGGTCTCGGCCATGGTTGCCAAGGCAGCTGAATGAACGGACAGCGCGTGGTCGTCACCGGTGCCGGTGGCCTGTGTTGCCTCGGAACAAGCGCCGGGCAGATCTGGGAAGCCATGCGCCAGGGTGTCTGCGGCATCGGCCCGCTGACGATCACCGACAAACATGATCTGAAGACCGCCATCGCGGGACAAATCGCCGAACTGCCGGAACACTCTTTCGACCGTCGCCAGCTCGTCTCGGCGGGCCGGATCGGCCTGCTGGCCGCCATGGCCGCCGACGAGGCATTGAAGCAAGCCGGCCTGTCCCTCGCCGAGCGTCCGCCCATGCGCATCGGCGCGGTGATCGGCGTGGGCATTTATGGCGCCGACGCGGTGGAGCAGGCCTATCGCGACATCTTTCTGGGCGGCAAGAAACGGACCGAGATCTTCACGGTGCCGAAGGCGATGCCGTCGACCGCGGCGGTTCACACCAGCATGATCCACGGCCTCAAGGGACCGGTTTACGGTGTCACCTCGGCCTGTTCGTCCGCCAATCACGCGTTTTCGACCGCTCTCGACCTGCTGCGCGCCGGCCGCGCCGACGCCATCGTAGGCGGCGGATCGGATGCGCCGCTTTCCTACGGCATCGTCAAGGCGTGGGAATCGATGCGCATCCTGGCAAAGACCGGCTGCCGGCCCTTCTCGGCCGACCGCGAGGGCCTCGTCCTCGGCGACGGCGCCGGCGTGCTGGTGCTTGAAACGCTCGAAAGCGCCGAACGGCGCGGCGCGACGATCCTGGCCGAACTTCTCGGTTCGGGCCTGTCGGCGGATGCCAGCGACATCGTTGCCCCGACAGTCGAGGGACCCGCGTCGGCCATTCGCGATTGCTTGGCCAATGCCGGCCTCGATCCCTCGGAGGTCGATTACATCAATGCCCATGGCACGGCGACGCTCGGCAACGATCGCATCGAGACCCTGGCGATCCGCGAGGTTTTCGGAAAACGCGCCGACGATATCTCGGTCTCGTCGACGAAATCCATGCACGCCCACTGCATGGGTGCGTCGGGCGCGCTTGAAGCCATCGCCTGCCTCGGCGCAATCCGCGACGGCATCATCCCGCCGACGGTGAACTACACCGAGCCGGACCCCGAATGCGATCTCGACGTGACGCCGAACGTTGCGCGCGAACGCGCGGTCTCGGTCGCGCTCTCCAATGCTTTCGCATTCGGCGGCGCCAATTCGGTGATCGCCTTCAAGGCATTCTGATCAGGCGAAGGTTCCGGCCAGAGCAACCGGCCGGACCGCGGCGGATGCCCGCGGCTCCGCGCCGGCCGCGACCCTGCAGATGTCGGCGAGAACGCCGGGATCCTTCAGGATGCGGCGATGCCCCAGTCCGCTCGTCGTTCGCAAGCTGACATGGGCGCCCGCCTGCGCGATCCGCAAGGCATCGGCGTAGAGCACATCCGTATCGTCCATGTCGTGCACCACAAGGACCGGACGTTGATAGTCCTTCAGTTGCTCGGAAGCGACGAGGCAATCGAGCGACTGGCCGAGAAGCGTCAGTACCTTGCGTTCGAACGCCTCCTGCGTCGCCTTCGGCAGGCCGGCGACCCGGCCGAACAGGCGGAAAAAGGACGGCATGGAGTTCGGCGATGCGATCATCACGAGATTGTCCGGCCGGCGCGCCGGAATGCACATCGACGAACCGAGCGCGGCGTTGAGCGCGACCGCTCCGCCGAAGGAATGGCCGACAAAGGTTTCGAACGGGCCGTAATTGCGCCAGGCGGCATCGACCGCCTCGATGCCCTTGCCGAGATGCAGGTGCCGGCCGGTCGAGGCGCCGTGACCCGGCAGGTCGATCAGCACCGCGTCGACGCCCGCCGCGTTGAGCGATTTGGCGATCGCCAGCATATGCGCCGACCGCGAGTTCCAGCCATGGACCAGCAGCGCCTTGCGGCCGGTCGGCTGCGCCGCCGGCATATGCCATGCCGCGACAATCCCGCTGCCCGTCTGCAACCGCGTCGGCTGCGAGCCCTGCGGCATGCCGCCCGACCGCGCCTTGCCACCTTTCCGCGCCGTGCGCGTGAATGCCCGAAAGGCGAACGCTGCGGTGGCGTCCGGCCAGCGCGTTCCGCAGTAGGTGACCAGCCCCTTTGCAATTCTGTTCCGTGCGTGCAACATCGCAACTGATCCTTTATGTTCAATATTGAACAAGATAGTACAAGCATGAACGAAAAACAAGTAGCCAAATCGCACACTGCCATGTGGGACAACCCGCGGTTCCGGAATTGGGTGGCCGTGGCGCGCGCCTGCCACCTCGTGCAGCAGGAGCTCGGCCGCAGGCTCAGGCCGCTCGACCTCAAGACCCCGCATCTCGACATTCTGGTGAATCTGGTGCGCACAGCCGGCATCAGCCAGCAGGATCTCGCCCGCAAGCTCTTTGTCGGCCGCTCCAACATGACGATGCTGCTGCCGCAACTCGAAAAGCGCGGACTGGTCGAACGCCAGCCCGACGCCTCCGACAAACGCGTGTTACGGCTCTATCTGACCGGAAAGGGCCGCGCGCTGGCCGACGAGGCGATTGCGATCCAGGCGGCGATCGTCGACGACATCATGTCCGTCACGTCGCCCGAGGAGTGCGAACTGGTTGGCGACAGTATGCGCCGGGTCGTTGCACGGCTTCTGGAAATACAATCGACTGCCGACGAATCCGAGGGGAGCCCGACATGACGAACCGCCGACTGATCTCCACCGGCTCACCCTTTGAGAAAGTGGCGGGCTATTCTCGCGCCGTCGTCCAGGGCGACTGGTGTTTCGTCTCCGGCACCACCGGTTACGACTACGAGAAGATGGAAATGCCCGAGGATGTCGAGGTGCAGACGGCGAACACCCTTGCCACCATCGACAAGACGCTCGCCGAGGCCGGCTTTTCCCGTGCCGACATTGTCCGCGCACAATATACCGTCATCGACGCATCCTATGCCGATGTGGTCTTTCCGATCCTCGGCCAGTACTTCGACGGCATCCGCCCCGCCGCGACCATGGTGATCGCCGGGCTGATCCGACCCGAAATGAAGATCGAGATCGAGGTCACCGCCTTCAGAGGCGGTTGACGGTCGGAACACCGATTTCGCCGGACGAAAACGCCAAGGAAGCGAAGCGCGACGATCCTGCCTCCGCCTTGCAACGCGATTCCGGACGCTGAAGAGAACTTCGACGCGAAACGCCCGCGGAACAGGCCGCGGCAGTTGAATTCGCGCTGCGCTGCCTCTATTGCCAGCGCAAACACAAAAAAGAGGCAGCCCCTATCATGACGACGCGTTCCCTCCTTCTTCTCCCCGGCGACGGCATCGGCCCGGAAGCCATGGCCGAAGTCCGCAAGCTGATCGCCCACATGAACGAGAAAGAGGGCGCGGGCTTCGTCACGGACGAAGGGCTCGTCGGCGGCTCGGCGTATGACGCCTGCGGCCAGGCGATTTCGGAAGAAGACATGGCCAAGGCCATGGCGGCCGACGCGGTTCTGTTCGGCGCCGTCGGCGGACCGAAATGGGACAGCGTGCCCTACGAGGTTCGCCCCGAGGCCGGCTTGTTGCGCCTGCGCAAGGACATGGCGCTGTTTGCGAACCTGCGTCCGGCGATCTGCTACCCGGCGCTCGCCGACTCGTCGTCGCTTAAGCCGGAAGTCGTCGAGGGCCTCGACATCCTGATCGTTCGCGAGCTGACCGGCGGCGTCTATTTCGGCGAGCCGAAGGAGATCATCGACCTCGGCAACGGCCAGAAGCGCGGAATCGACACGCAGGTCTACGACACGTTCGAGATCGAGCGCATCGCCGGTGTCGCCTTCGAGCTTGCGCGCACGCGGCGCAACAAGGTCTGCTCGATGGAAAAGCGCAACGTCATGAAATCGGGCGTATTGTGGAACGAGGTCGTGACGGCCACCCACAAGGCAAAATATCCCGATGTCGAGCTGAGCCATATGTTGGCCGATGCCGGCGGGATGCAACTGGTGCGCTGGCCGAAGCAGTTCGACGTCATCGTCACCGACAACCTGTTCGGCGACATGCTCTCCGACGTCGCCGCCATGCTGACCGGCTCGCTCGGCATGTTGCCGTCCGCCTCGCTCGGCGCGCCGGATCCGGTCACCGGCAAGCGCAAGGCGCTCTACGAGCCCGTGCACGGCTCCGCACCCGATATCGCCGGCAAGGGCATAGCCAACCCGATCGCCATGATCGCGTCCTTTGCCATGTGCCTGCGCTATTCATTCGGCATGATTGCCGAAGCCGATCGCCTCGAAAAGGCGATATCGAGCGTGCTCGACCAAGGCTTGCGCACCGGCGACATCATGTCGGACGGCTGCAGGCAGGTGACAACCGCCGAGATGGGCGACGCCGTCCTCGAAGCCTACAAGGCCGCCGCCGCGTAACGTTTCAGGTCTCGACCCGAAACCTCTTCCGGAGTTCATGCTCCAGCGGCCGGGCGTTGCCCGGCCGGCGCGATCCGATTGGCCGATTGACATTTTCATCGCGCTGCCGCAAAACGCGGCCACCATGAGCACTGCAGCGTCGAAAACCACCAAGACGATCTGACCGCTCCGCCCCACACTCTCCCGGGGGGCGGGATGAGTGGTGCTTGCCAAAGCAAAGGGGAGAGAGGAGCAAAGAAAAAGCCATGGGCTTCGTAATCGCTATCGTTGGCGCAACCGGCAATGTCGGTCGCGAGATGCTCAACATCCTCGAAGAGCGCGGCTTCCCGGCCGACAAGATCGTGCCGCTCGCATCGCGCAAATCCATGGGACAGGAAGTGTCCTATGGCGACAAGCTGCTGAAGGTCCAGGCGCTGGAGAACTACGATTTCTCGGAAGCCGACATTTGCCTCATGTCCGCCGGCGGCAACGTCTCGAAGGAATGGTCGCCGAAGATCGCCGCCAAGGGCTGCGTCGTCATCGATAATTCCTCGGCTTGGCGCTACGATTCTGACGTTCCGCTGATCGTTCCGGAAGTCAACGCCGACGCCATCACGGGTTTCACCAAGCGCAATATCATCGCCAACCCGAACTGCTCCACCGCCCAGCTCGTCGTCGCGCTGAAGCCGCTGCATGATTTCGCGACCATCAAGCGCGTCGTCGTCTCGACCTACCAGTCCGTCTCCGGCGCCGGCAAGGAAGGCATGGACGAGCTGTTCACGCAGACCCGCGCGGTCTTCGTGTCGGACAATCTCGAGACGAAGAAGTTCACCAAGCGCATTGCCTTCAACGTCATCCCGCACATCGACGTCTTCATGGAGGACGGCTACACCAAGGAAGAATGGAAGGTGCTGGCCGAAACCAAGAAGATGCTCGACCCGAAGATCAAGGTCACCTGCACCGCCGTGCGCGTGCCGGTCTTCATCGGTCATTCGGAAGCGGTCAATATCGAGTTCGAGAACCCGATCTCCGCCGACCAGGCGCGCGCCATCCTGCGCGAGGCCCCGGGTTGCATCGTGATCGACAAGCACGAGGACGGCGGCTACATCACGCCCTATGAGAGCGCCGGCGAAGACGCGACCTTCATCAGCCGCATCCGCGAGGACGCGACCGTAGAAAACGGCCTGAACATCTGGGTCGTCTCCGACAACCTGCGCAAGGGCGCGGCGCTCAACGCGGTGCAGATCGCGGAACTGCTGGTAAACCGCCACCTGATCCAGCCGAAGAAGCAGGCCGCCTGAGGCATTCACTTCGCAGCGATACGCAATCAGGCCGGAAGGAAAATCTTCCGGCCTTTTTCATGCGCTGACGACAGTCTTCGCAAGCAAAGGCCAACTGGCTGCGACAATCCATTGTTCGGGACCGGCCGTCCGGAAGCGACCGTTCGCCGGCTCGAAAGAAACAAGAAAAAGGGCCGGAGAATAATCTCCGGCCCGTGTCTTTGTCAGCCTATTCGGCCGCTTTCGGATAATCGGGATAGTCCTCGAGAGGCTCCGTCGGTTCCGATTGCATCGGCCCGTTGTCTTGAACGGCTTCCGCTCCGGTTGCCGGCGCGGAGACCGCCTTCTTCTTGCGGCGGAACATCTTGGCGAGCAGACTGCGCTCGTCTGCGTTCCAGGCGTTGTCGCGGGTGAAGATCATCAGCGCCGAGGGTGTGACCACCAGCGTCAGGATCGTCGAGAAGGCAAGCCCGAACACGATGGCGCTCGACAGCGAGATCCACCACTGCGTCGACGGCGCGCCGATCGTCACCTCGTGGCCGATCAGCGCCAGGTTGACGCCGAAGGCGATCGGCAACACACCGAGAATCGCGGTCACCGCGGTCAGCATGACCGGACGCACGCGTTCGCGGCAGGTTTCCAGCACCGCATCGAGCTTTTCCCAGCCCTCCGAGCGCAGATGCACATAGGTGTCGATGAGAACGATGTTGTTGTTCACCACGACACCCGCCAGCGCAATCGTGCCCACGGCGGTCATCACGATCACGAACGGCATTTGCATGATCAGCAGGCCGAGCAGTACGCCGACCGTCGACATCACGACGGCCGACAGAACCAGCCATACGTAGGTGAAGCGGTTGAACTGCGCGAGCAGCAGCGCGAAGATCAGGAAGATCGCCACGCCGAACGCCTTGCCGAGGAAGGCCGAGGCTTTCGCGCTTTCCTCGTTGGAGCCGGCGAGTTTCCAGCGGATGCCCTCCGGCAGCTTCAGGTCCTCGATTCCCTTAGCGACCTTCGCCTGCATCTCCGCGTCCTGCACGCCTTCCACGAGGTTCGCCGCGACCATGATCGTCCGGGTCGTGTCGAGCCGCTTCAGCGTGCCGAGGCTTCTCGCCGGTTCGCGGCTGACGAAATTCGACAGCGGAACGGCTCCCTGCGCCGTCTCGATCCGCAACTGGTCGAGCATCGACAGGGTGCGCCGGTCCTCTGGCAGCCGCAGGCGGATATCGACCGCGTCGTCCGCGCCTGCCGGACGGTAGTCCGACAGTTTCAGACCCGTCGTCACCAGCTGCACCACCGTGCCGACGGAACCCGGGCCGATACCGTATTTCGCGGCTTCGGTGCGGTTCACCTTGAGCTCCCAGTCGATCGAGGGCGGCGGCAGGCCGTCCGACAGGTCGATTATTTCAGGGATGGTGCGCAGATAGTTGGCGACGGTCGCCGCGGCGTCTTCCAGCCCTTCCGGATTTTCGGCGGAGAGCTCGACCTGGATCGGCTTGCCTTGCGGCGGACCGGCATCCGGCACGGAAACCTCGACCTCGATGCCCGGCAGGCCGTGCAGCGCGCCGCGCAGATCGGTCAGGATCTCGCTCGCCGGCTTGCGCTCGCGCCAGTCGACGAACTCATACTGGATCGTGGCGATCACGTCCTCATCGACACTGCCGCCGAAACCGCCGCCGCCGCCATTCGACTTGCCGACCCGCGTATAGACGGTTTCGACGCCAGGCCAGGACAACATGCGTTGTTCGACGGCCTTCGTCGCTTCGTCTTGCTCGTCGAGCGAAAGGTTGCCGCGCGCATGGACATAGACGAGGCCGTATTCCGGCTCGACATTCGGGAAGAACTCAGTGCCCTTGTTGTACTTGCCATAGGCGACCACGATCGCGACCATCAGCGCCGCGACCAGTCCGAGCGTTATCACCGGATGGCGCACCGCCCTGTTGACGACTGCCATGTAGAGACCGTCGGGGGTGCGTTCGCCGACGACCGCCTTGCCGAAGATGGAGCCGAGCGTCGGCGCGAAGAACAGGGCGTAGATGATCGACGCCGAAAGCGTCGCGATCAGGGTAATCGGCAGATAGCCCATGAACTCGCCGATGATCCCCGGCCAGAACAGCAGCGGCGAGAACGCGGCGATGCGCGTCGCCGTGGCGACGACGACCGGACCGAACATGCGCCGCGCGGCTTCGGCGAAGGCCGGGCCGGAAGGCATGCCCTCGGTCATCCGCCGTTCGGCATACTCCGTCACGATGATCGCGTCGTCGACGAGCATGCCGACAGCGAGGATCAGGCTGAACAACACCACGATATTGACCGTGAAACCGGCGATCGAAAGCGCCAGGATGCCCATCAGGAACGAGGTCGGAATCGCGAGGCCGATCAGGATCGAGGACCGGATGCCGAGGAAATACAGGATCACGATGAAGACCAGGATCACCGCGGTCAGCACCGAGTTCTGCAGATCCTCCAGCATCGTGCGGATGTCTTTCGACTTGTCCTGGCTGTAGGTGACCTCGACGCCCGCCGGCAACAGCGACTTGAACTCTTCCGCCGCCGCCTTCACTCCGTCGACGGTTTCGATGAGGTTGGCGCCGGAGCGTTTCGACACCTCGATCGCGATCGCGGGCTTGCCGTTCAGCCGGGCGACGGAATTGGCATCCTCGAAAGTGGATCGGATCGTCGCCAGGTCGCGTGCGCGCACGACGGCGTTGCCGCTCGCTGCGATCGGCAGGTTGGCGATGTCCTCGACGGTTTCGATCAGCGCCGGAACCTTGACGGCATATTTGCCTTCCGCGCCTTCCAGCGTTCCGGCGGCAACCAGCTTGTTGTTGGCGCCGACGCCGCCGATAAGCTGGTCCAGCTGAAGATTGTAGGAAGATAGCTTCACCGGATCGATGATGACTTCAACCATCTCGTCGCGCGAGCCCTGAAGCTTGGCTTCGAGCACGCCGCCGACTTCCTCGAACCGGTCGCGCAATTCCTTGGCCGCGCGCGTCAGCACGCGCTCCGGCGCGTTGCCCGACAATGTCACGACGAGAATCGGGAACTCCGAAATGTTGACTTCGTTGACCGTCGGTTCTTCGGTCCCCGTGGGAAAGTCCCGCTTGGCATTGGAGACCTTGGATCTAACATCGTCCAACGCGGTCGAAAGATCCGCGCTTGGCTCGAATTCGATGACCACATTGCCGCCGCCCTGGTAGGAGTTGGACGTGATCTTGTCGATGCCCTTGATGTTCTTGACCTGCGTCTCGACCGGGCGCACCAGAAGCCGCTCCGCATCCTCGGGCGAAATGCCCTGCAACGCCAGGCTGACATAGATCACCGGGATCTGGACGTCGGGCTCGGCCTCCTTTGGGATGCCGATATAGGCGAGCGCGCCAGCGACCAGGAAGAAGACGAGCGCGGTGATAGTCAGCCGCGCGTTCTTCACTGCGATATCGAGGAAACCCATCATGTCAGATCGCTCCCGCGGTCGCTTCCTCGACCAGTTTCTTGATGGTGTCGGCATCCGCCTCGACCGGTTTCACCTTGGCGCCATCGCCCACGAAGTTCTGGCCGGCGACGATGACCCGCGCGCCTTCCGGAATGCCGCCGAGTATGAGCGCGCCGGTCGAGTCGTCGACGATGTCGATCGGATGGAACACGACCATGTCCTGGTCGTCGACCGTACGGACGCCGATTTCGCCCTTGTCGTTGAGCGCCACGACCGAACGCGGCACCGGCGTTGCCATCACCGGTTCGCCGCGCAGGATGACTTCCGTCGTCATGCCGGCCGGAATCGTCATGTCCGGATTGGGGACTTCAACCTCAACCGTGTAGGTGCGCGTCGCCGCCTGGGCGGCGCGGCTGATGTAACGGATCTTGCCGGTGACGATCTCGCCCATGACGAGACGCAGATCCGCGTCGTCTCCGACGCGCACCACGCCGAGATCGCTTTCGTTGACCTCGCCCACGCCGATGATCGGGTCGAGCGCGATCAGCGTGGCGACCGGTGTGCCCGAGCTGACCGAAGCGCCTTTCTCGATGTCGAGCGTGTCGATCACGCCGTCATAGGGTGCCACGACGTCGAGCTTGTCCATTTCGGCCCGGGCGGCTTCGAGCTGGCTTTCCGCCGCCCGCAACGCCGACGTCGCGGCGTCGCCCTGCAGTTTCGGCAGCGCGCCCTTCTCGACGAGGTTCATCGTGGCCGCGGCCTCCGCCTTGCGCTGATCGAGAAGCTGTTCCGCGGTCCGGACTGCCGCGTCGCGGCCTTCCGGCGCGATGCGGGCGATCACGTCGCCTTCCTTCACCACGGCGCCCTGGCTTGTACTCAAGTCGCCGATGATGCCGCCGCTGCGCGCGGTCAGCACGGTCGACTTGTCGGCCTGCGTAACGCCGGAAATCTTGACCGAGCGCGCGTGGCGGATCTGCGGAATGACGGCGACGCCGACGGTCTGCAGCGTTTCCCCGGCGCCAGCCTGCGCTGCGGTCTTCTCGGCAACGGTCTGCTCCGTCTCGTTTCCTGCCGCACTGCCGACATAGGAGAACTCGCCGGTTGCGATCCAGGCGGCCGAACCCAGAAAAACAAGAATAGCCAGATAGCGGTTTGCTTTCATCTTCATCTCTATCGATTAACGCCGGGAACAGGGAGACTTTGCCAAGCGGAGTTGGTCGCGGCCCGTTCCATATTCAATACTTTCGACCGATTGACTGGTCGTTTTTGAAATTTTGCAGAATCGATTGTCTTTTTTGCCACACATGCTGCGGCGCACAATCCGTAGACAACGATTAAGCGAAATTGACCTCCTTGTTAAGAGGCAGTCTGCGGATGCGCCGCCCGGTCAATGCGTGGACCGCATTGGCAAGCGCCGGAATCGCGGGCGGCGTGCCGATCTCCCCGACGCCGCCAAGTCGTTCGGAATTCTCCAGGATCGCCACCTCGAACTGCGGGCACTGGCCGATGCGCATGGCATCGTAATCGGTAAAATTCCGTTGTTCGACCATGCCGTCCGCGAAGGTGATTTGCTGCCCGATAGCGGAGGAAAGGCCGAAAATGATGCCCGATTCGATCTGCGCCGTGACGATTCCCGGATCGAGCGCCCGCCCGACTTCGGCGACTGCCCAGACCTTTTCGATCCGGATACCGTCCGGCGCATCGGCAATCTGCACCACTTCGCCGACCCACGATCCGTAGGACAGCGTGAAGGCGACGCCCTTCGCCTTGCCCTTCGGCAGCGCCTCGTCCCAATTCGAGATTGCCTTGAGCTTCTCCATCACCGCGACCGCCAGCGGATAGTCCGCCATGAGTTGCAGCCGCATGGCGACCGGGTCCTGCCCCGCTTTCCCGGCGATCTCGTCGAGGAAGCATTCGTGGAAGAAACTGTTGAAGGAATAGCCGACCGATCGCCAGGACCCGACCGGAATCGCAACCGCGGTCTCGACCCCGGTGACGCGATAATTGGCGATTTTGTAGGGCTGATCGAATGCACCTTCGGTCAGCAGGCGTTCCGGTCCGCCCACGGGAATTGACGGGAACAGCCGCTTGGCCATGCTCTTCGTGAGCGATGGCGTCGCGATGCGCATGTCCAGCGCCTGCGGCATGCCGTCGGCGCCGATATTGGCGCGGAAACGGCCGAATGCCGCCGGGCGGTAGGCGCCATGCGTCATGTCCTCTTCGCGAGTCCACGTCACCTTGACCGGCCGGCCGCCGGCTTCCTTGGCGAGCAACGTCGCTTAGATGGCGAAATCCGGCTCCAGCCGCCGGCCAAAACCGCCGCCCAGATAGGTCGTGTTGACGGTGACCCGGTCCCTGTCGATCCCGGCGACGCCGGCGCAGATCAACCGGATCAGTGTAGGCGCCTGGTTCGGCGCCCAGATTTCCAGTTCTCCGTCGCGCAGACGCGCCGTCGCGTTCATCGGCTCCATCGTCGCGTGGGCGAGATAGGGGACTTCGTAATCCGCCGTCAGCAGCGATTCGGCGGGAGCGCCGGAAAGCGCTGCCTCCGCATTGCCGTCATCGCGCCAGGACGAACCGCTCCAGCTGCCGGCGGCCGCCTCGCGAAACACCCGCATGATCGATTCGCTATCGGTCGGATAGGGCGCGTCCTCCCAGTCCACCTCGATCGCTTCGGCCGCCTTGAATGCCGTCCAGGTGTTGTCGGCGATGACGCCGAAACCTGTTCCGGTCTGCGTGTCGAGTCGCACGATCTTGATCACGCCGGGCATCGATTCCGCGGCCGCCGTGTCGGCCGAGCGGATGCCGGCGCCAAGTCGCGGGCTCATCCGCACCGTGCCATAGACCATGTCGGGCAAATCGACATCGATGCCGTATATCGGCGCGCCGGTCACCTTCGGGGTCAGGTCGACGCGCTTCTGCGACTTGCCGAGGATCGTCCAGTCGCGCGGATCCTTCAGCGCGACTTCTTCGGGCGGCGTCATCGTCGCGGCTGTTCTCGCCACCATTCCGATCCCGACGCGCTTCCCGTCCGGTCCGACGATGTCGGTGCCGTCGATGGAAAGATGTTCCGGGGCGGCGCGCAATTCATCGGCCGCCGCCTGCTGCAGCAGATAGCGCGCCATCGCGCCCGCATTGCGCATCTTGTCGAAGGCGTCGCGCACGGAGGACGAACCGCCGGTGATCTGCAACCCGAATGCATTTCCGAGAAAGCCGAAGGTCGAGCGCATCGTCTCGGCGGCCAGCGAATCGGAAAAGACCGGGAAAGGGCCGCTCTCTTCCAGGGCCGCGGAATTGTAATAGGCGCCCGCCGCCGGGCCGTGCTCGACCTTGACCGCATCCAGTGGCACGCCGAGTTCCTCGGCGACCAGCGCCGCCAGTGTCGTCGTCACGCCTTGCCCCATTTCGGCGCGCGGCACGATCACCGTGATCGCGCTGTCTGCGGCGATGATGAGATAGGGATTGAAGGTGACTTCGCCCTCGGCCAGATCGTCCCCGAGCGGATTGGGATGCGGCCGCGTCGCCGCATAATAGCCGACGGCAAGGCCGCCGGCGACAAGGCCGGTGCCGATCAGGAAGGTGCGGCGGAGAATCTTTCCCATCGCGTCAGCCCTGCGTCTGCTGTTCGTCGTTGGCTGGCAAGGGCATAGCGGCAGCCGCGCGCTTGATGGCCGCGCGAATGCGCGGATAGGTGCCGCAACGGCACAGATTGCCGTCCATCGCCGCGTCTATATCGGCATCGCTCGGCGTGGGGATTTCTTCCAGCAAGGAGACGGCGGCCATGATCTGGCCGGACTGGCAGTAACCGCATTGCGGCACCTGTTCGTCGATCCAGGCCTGCTGCACGACGTGCAGCGTTCCGTCCTTCGCAAGTCCTTCGATGGTTCGCACGTCGCCGGTCACGTCGCTGACCGCCGTTACGCAAGCGCGCACGGCCAGTCCGTCGATGATAACCGTGCAGGCGCCGCAAGCGGCCACACCGCAACCGTATTTGGTTCCCTTCAGCCCGGCGACATCGCGCAGGACCCACAGGAGCGGCATCTCCGGATCGACGTCGAAGTCGTGCGTTTCACCATTGATCGTGAGCTGCATGAACAGGTCCGTTGCGGATTGTTTCAAGAGGATGGCACACCCGCTACGACGGAAGTCCTATCCTGACGAATTGACAAAATAACGAAATTTGTCATAACGTCAAGGCATGATGTTCCAGCCACCACCCGACAAACGCGGAACGATTCTGTCCGCCGCCTTCGACGTCTTCATCAATTACGGTTTCCGGAAGACGTCCATGGACGATATCGCGCGCGCCGCCGGCATGTCGCGACCCGCGCTCTACCAGATCTTCCGCAACAAATCGGAGATCTTCCGCGCCCTCAGCATGCATATCGTCGAGAAACTCGCGGTCGACGCCCGCGCCGCGTTGCGCGGCGACAAGCCCTTCGCCGAACGCATGCATGACGCCATCGATTGCTCGATCCTTTCACTGCACCGCCGCATCGAGCAGACGCCGCATGGCGCTGAACTGATGGGCGTCAACGAGGAAATCGCCAGCGACATCGAGGAAAAGTGGTGCGAGCAGATGATCGACGCGATCGGCATCGGCATCGCCGAAGCGGAGAAGCGTGGCGAGATCTCGCTTGAACCGCTCGGCGTCGACGCCCGCGCCGTCGCCGCCATCGTCATGCAGGCGATGGAAGGATTGAAGGCGAAATATCTGCGTGGCGACAATATCTCCGGCGATGTCACCAACCTGGTGACCTTCGTCGCCGGCGCGCTGACGTCCGGGAAATCCTAGCGCGTTTCCAGGCGAAGTGGAAACCGGTTCGCCGTCCGCGGTTGCGCCATGACGGCGCGCATCCGTCCACGAAGGCGACGGCGCTCATCGCCCCGGCGCTGGTGCCGGAGATACCGTCGGCCTGCAGTCGCCCGTCCTCGAGCAGCCGGTCAGGCCCTCACATCGCCGTCCAGCCGCCGCCGACCGATATCGTGGTGCCGGCGATCTGCGCCGCGCTGTCGAAGCAATGATACGCGGCATTCATGTTGATCGCCATGATCCGGTTACATGTAGACGGGGAATTTCCCGATCGGCGCGACATGCCGGATGCCGGCATTGTTGACGAGGATGTCGACATGGCCGAGTGCATCGGCAGCTTTCGTGATCAGGCCCCGCTGCTCGTCGCCGTTAGACAGGTCGACCGCAACGGCATGCGCGGTCCTGAGCCCGATACCGGAATTGGAGCCCGTGATGACGGCGGTGCGCTGTTTTTTCATTTGACCGTTTTCTTTCGATGACTACATCGGCATGGTTGCTGCAGTGCAACACAGGAGGATACGCGGCGGTCGCCAGCCACGTTTCATTAGGATTTGGCAAGACGGAGGAAGCTCATGACGCTCGAGATTTACGGGTATGCCGGCTGCAGCACGGTGAAGAAGGCGCGCGACTGGGCCGATGCGAACGACCTAAACCCGGTCTACGCGCATTTCTCCGCGGTTCCCGATCTAGTCCGTAGGATCGCCGGCTGGGCCGCATCCGCCGGCATTGACGCCGTCTTCAACGACAGGTCACAAACATTCAGGAATCTGGCCTCCGGGGAACAGGCCGCGATCGCGGCCAGCGATGCGACGAAGATCGCGGCCATGGCCGCCGACCCGCGTCTCATCAAGCGTCCTGTCGGCGTCAATGGTGCAACGGTCTTGACCGGCTTCCGGCAATCCGAATGGGAAGCTGCATTCGCGTGAAACAGGCCGTCGCGATTGCGCCTGTTCGGGCGAAGGGATAAGAAAACTGCCAACCGCATGGACAGGCGAAGATGACCGATTATCTGAGCGAACCCCTTGAGCGCCACCGCACCGTCGCCGTCGATGTCGGCGGCGTGATGATCGGCGGCGACGCGCCCGTGGTCGTCCAGTCAATGACCAACACCGACACGGCCGATATCGACGCGACCGTCGCCCAGGTCGCAGCACTCCATCGCGCCGGGTCGGAGATCGTGCGCATCACTGTCGACCGCGACGAGAGCGCCGCTGCCGTGCCGAAGATCCGCGAACGGCTGGAGCGCCTCGGCGTCTTTGTGCCGCTCGTCGGCGACTTTCATTATATCGGCCACAAGCTGCTGGCCGATCATCCGGGTTGCGCCGAGGCGCTTGCCAAGTATCGCATCAACCCCGGCAATGTCGGCTTCCGCGAAAAGCGCGACCGCCAGTTCACCGACATCGTCGAATTGGCGATCCGCCACGACAAACCGGTACGCATCGGCGTCAACTGGGGGTCGCTCGACCAGGAACTGCTCACCCGCCTGATGGACGAGAACCATGCAAAGGGCGCGCCGATGACGGCCCGCGAGGTCACGCGCGAGGCGATCATCCAGTCGGCGCTCCTCTCCGCCGATCTTGCCGAGGACGTCGGCCTGCCGCGCTCGAAGATCATCCTGTCGGCCAAGGTCAGCCAGGTGCAGGACCTGATCGCCGTCTATGTCGAAATGGCGCGCCGTTCCGACCATGCCCTGCACCTCGGTCTGACCGAGGCCGGCATGGGGTCGAAGGGCATCGTCGCCTCGTCCGCCGCCATGTCCATCCTGCTGCAGCAGGGCATCGGCGACACGATCCGCATATCGCTGACGCCCGAACCCGGCGGCGACCGCACCCGCGAGGTGCAGGTCGCGCAGGAACTGCTCCAGACGATGGGCTTCCGCCAGTTCCTTCCCGTCGTCGCGGCCTGCCCGGGCTGCGGCCGCACGACTTCGACGGTCTTTCAGGAATTGGCCCGGGCGATCGAAGACGATCTGCGCAAGAACATGCCGGTCTGGCGCGACAAGTATCCCGGCGTCGAGAACCTCAAGGTTGCCGTCATGGGTTGCATCGTCAACGGCCCGGGCGAATCGAAGCACGCCGATATCGGCATTTCGCTGCCCGGCACCGGTGAAACGCCGGCCGCGCCCGTCTTCATCGACGGAAAAAAGGCGGCGACGCTGCGCGGCGCGAATATCGCGGTCGAATTCCAGGCGATGGTTGGCGACTACATCGAACAGCGCTTCGGCGGAGGCGCGACAAGGAAAGCCGGCTAAATGGTCTTGGCGGTCAGGCAGGGTTTCGCGGCCGTTCGCGCTGTCGCTGCGCTGCTGCTGCTCACTTCCGCTTTGCCCGTGGCTGCCCAGGACCGCGATGTCCGCGTGATCCTGCCGCTGCAACTCGACGCCAAACCGACAGACCGGTTCGAACGCATCGAGCCGCCTCACGCCGCGCCGGTCGATGTCCAAAAAATCTGCGACCTGATTTCTGCCTCGGCCAATGAGACCGGCTTGCCGGCGCCTTTTCTCGCTCGGCTGATCTGGAAGGAAAGCCGCTTCGATCCCGGCGCCGTCGCCCGCACCGGCGAGCAGGGCATTGCCCAGCTCCTGCCGGGTATTGCCTTCAAGCGCGGCGTGCGCGATGCCTTCGACCCCGAAGAAGCCATTCCGGCGCTTGCAAAATATCTCGCGGAACTGCGCGACCAGCACGGCAATATCGGGATGGCGGCCACGGCTTGGGAAACCGGCGACAGAAAATTCAGCCAATGGTACGAAAAAGGCGGCTACCTGCCCATCCGGACGGAAGATTACATCTTGGCGGTGCTCGGCGAATTGCCGCTCGTCTATCGCGGCGCGCCGGCTGCGGCGGTGACGGTCAAACCGCTGGAAGAGGGTCGATCCTTCGACCAGTCCTGCCGCGCGATTCCGAGCCTTGGCGACGCCATTCTGCTTGGCGACATCGATCGTCCCGCCTGGGGCGCACAGCTTGCCGGCAATTTCAACCGGAACAAGGCAATTGCGCAGTGGGAACTTCTGCAGCAGGCGTACCCGGCGCTGCTCGGCAATCTGGAGCCGTCCATCTTCACCGCACGCACTCATATCGGCCGGAACCGAATGTATGTCGTCCAGGTCGGCGCGGAGAGTCAGGCTCAGGCGGAGGCTTTCTGCGCCAAGGTCCGCGCGCAGGGCGGTGCCTGCCTGACGGTCAGGAACTAGCCGTCAGAACTGCCGTTCGGCGACGAAATGCGCCGCGGCGATCAGCGTCGCGGCTTTCTCGCCCAGTGGCGCCAGCAGGGTTTCCGCATCGCATACCAATCGGCGAAGTTCGGCATGCGCCCAGTCATGACCGCGCAGGCTGACCAGCGTCCCCTTGCCCGCTCCGGCGTCCTTGCCGGTCGCCTTGCCCATGGCGGCGGAGGTCTGGGTCACGTCGAGCAGGTCGTCGGCGAGCTGGAAGGCGAGCCCGATCGTTTCGCCGTAGCTCCGCATCCGCGCCCGGTCGTCGGCGCTCGCGCCGCCAGCCAGCGCGCCGGCCTCGCAGGCAAAGCGGATCAGAGCGCCCGTCTTCATCGCCTGCAGGGTGACAATGCCTTTTTCGTCGGGCCTGGCCAGTTCGGCAGCCAGATCCAGCGCCTGCCCGCCGGCCATTCCGCCAAAGCCGGCGGAACGCGCCAGCAGGTTGACCAGTTGCGCCCGCGTGTCGCCGGCCAATCCGTTCGCCGGGTCGGAGATCAGATCGAAGGCGAAGGTCAGCAGGCTGTCGCCGGCGAGGATCGCCGTCGCCTCGTCGAAGGCCCTGTGCACAGTCGGCAAACCTCGCCGCAGATCGTCGTCATCCATCGCCGGTAGGTCGTCATGGATCAGCGAGTAGCAGTGAACGCATTCCAGCGCAGCAGCAACATGCAGTGGCCCGGGTCCAACGGTGCCGAACAATCGCGCAACTTCCAGAACCAGGAACGGACGGAAACGCTTGCCCCCGCTGAGTACCCCGTGGCGGATCGCCGCCATCAGATGCGCCGGCCTGACGATTTCGCCGGTAAGTGCTGTCTCGCCGAGGGCGGCGGTGAGAAAAGCCTCCGTTTCGGCCGCATGCGCCGCGAGGGCCCGTGTGAATTCATTATCCGTCATGCACTCCCGATGGCCGGTCGCGGCGTTCCGGTCAAGCGTCAAGATGGAACCGTATTGCGGCCGCGGCCCTTATTGCCTAGTTAGCGCGAGGACCGCGACCGGCGCCGGTGCGGACGATCAACCGGGCAATGGACGATTTGGCACGCACCAGCAGATCCGTGAAAGCGGCGGGAAGGAAGCCCAGCCGGACAAAATCCCGGCCGAAACCGCCGCCGGCGCTCTCGGGAGGCCGCTTTGCGCAACTGCGCCGCTACGGCCTGCGATTGTTGGTGACCTTGGTCCTGTTGCCGCCCGCGTTGACTCTTCTGTATCGCTTCGGGCCGGTCCATCCGGTATCAACCTTGATGTTGCGCGACCTGGCAACCTTCAGCGGCTACGAGCGCGATTGGGTTAAGTTCGAGGCGATCTCCCCGGCGCTCGTTCAATCCGTGGTGATGTCCGAGGACGGCAAGTTCTGCTCGCACAACGGTATCGACTGGGCGGCGTTGAACGAAGTGATCGACAACGCGCTCGACGGCGAAGCGACGCGTGGCGCGTCCACGATCACCATGCAGACCGCCAAGAACCTGTTCCTGTGGAACGGCCGGTCGTTCTTGCGCAAGGCGCTGGAAGCGCCCCTGGCGATATGGGTCGACATGGTCCTGCCGAAGAAGCGGATCATGGAAATCTACCTCAACATCGCGGAATGGGGTGACGGTATCTATGGAATAGAGGCGGCAAGCTGGACCTATTTCGGCCGGCCGGCTTCCGAACTGACCGCCCGGCAGGCAGCGCTTCTCGCCGTCACCCTGCCGAACCCCCATGAGCGCGATCCTGCTCACCCCGGCAAGGGTCTCGACAAGCTCGCCCGGATCATCGAGGGTCGGGCCAGCAAGTCCGGCGGCTATATCGGATGCCTCTACGGCTGATTCGCGCCGCGGCACAAATTTTGCGCCCGATACTGGTCAAGGCGCAATCAAACGTGTATAGGCCCGCAATCATTTTACGTGCACATGTCGGGCGCCTGTCGGCCCAAAGGGTCGGCATATGGATACGTCTGGCAAAACTGGAGACTGAAATGGCTGTTCCGAAGCGAAAAACAACCCGCTCCAAGCGCGGCATGCGCCGCTCGACGGACGCTCTGAAGAACCCGTCCTATATCGAGGACAAGAACTCCGGCGAACTGCGCCGTCCGCATCACATCGACCTGAAGTCCGGCATGTATCGCGGCCGCCAGGTTCTGACGCCGAAGGAAGGCTGAGCCTTTCTCCGACGCGCCGGTGAGCGAATGAAAAAACCCGCGGCCTTCCGGACGCGGGTTTTTCTTTGTTCGCGTTGTGGTGATCCTACTGGTCGATTGCGGCGCCCATGATGGCGATCGCCTGCTGGTAGACGGACGCTGCATTCCATCCCTGGATCGCACCGAAATTCGGCTGGCCGGGCTGGTAGCCGGCGCCCGGCCTCCAGCCATGCGCGCGCAGGAAATTCGCCGTCGAGGCCAGCGCATCCGCCTTCGATCCGATCAGATCGACCCGTCCGTTTCCATCCCCGTCGACGCCGTATTTCAAGACGCTGCCGGCGAGGAACTGCGTGTGCCCGATTTCGCCATGCATTGCGCCTGTGGTCTTCGACGAGATGACGCCGCGGTCGGCGAGCTGCAGGGCGGCATAGAGGTGACCGGTGAAGAATTCTGTCCGCCGGCAATCATAGGCGAGCGTCGCGATAGCCGACATCACATTGGCATTGCCCATGAACCGGCCGAAACCCGTTTCCATGCCGTGAATCGCGAGCAGCGGCCCGGCCGGAACCCCGTATTTGCGCTCGATGGCGGAAAACAGGTTCGCATCCGCCCGTTTCTTCGAGCGCCCTTGCGAGATGATCGCGCTCGAGCCGCGCACCTTCATGAATTTGTCGAGCGTATATTTGAAGCTCTTCTGTCCGCGGTCCGCGGCAATCGTCTTGGTCGCGTAGCTCGTCGCGGCCAATGCCGCGAGACCGCGCTTGCCGATACCGTTGGCCTGTGCCTCGGCAGCGAATTGTCGCTTCCAGGCGTCGAATCCCGCGCCGTTGTTTCCGCATTGGGCGGCGCGCGCCGGCCCGCCAAGGATTGCGGCCCCCGCGGTCACCAGAAATGCGAATTTCGCCAGTCTCGATATCATGCCGTTTCTCCAGGCGTACGGTCGGTCAGTGCCCCGCGGGAACATGCCCGATTCATCGGTAAAAGTCAGTTACGCATTTGCAACAAAACGCCGCGTCAGCGTGCCCCGAAAATGGCCGTCCCGACGCGCACGCTGGTCGCGCCGAATCCGATCGCGGTCTCGAAGTCGCTCGACATGCCCATCGACAGTTTCGCTATTCCGCTTTCCGCCGCCAGCTTGCGCAGCAGCGCGAAGTGCGGTCCCGGATTCTCGTCGAAGGGCGGAATGCACATCAGGCCTTCGATCGAAAGGTGAAGTTCGTCCCGGCAAAGTGCGATGAACTGGCGGCAGTCGTCCGGCGCGATGCCCGCCTTCTGCGGCTCCATGCCGGTATTGACCTCGACGTAGAGGCGCAGTGTCTTTTCTTGCTTTCGCATCTCGTCGGCGAGCGCGCGCGCAATTTTCTCGCGGTCAACCGTCTGGATCACGTCGAACAGCGCCACCGCTTCCTTCGCCTTGTTGGACTGCAAAGGCCCAATCAGGTGCAGTTCGATATCGGAATAGCTCTCGCGCAGCCCCGGCCACTTGCCTTGCGCTTCCTGCACCCGGTTTTCGCCGAACACCCGCTGTCCGGCTTCCAGCACCGGCCGGATGACGTCGGCGTCGAAGGTCTTCGACACGGCGATCAGTTCGATGTCGTCCGGTGATCGCCCGGCCTCGCGCGCCGCTTTCGCCATGCGCGCCCTGACGTCCTTCAGCTGATCGACTGCCGACATGGCTTTCTCCGGGCGTCCCGCCAGCTTGCCAGGCGGCGGGTTGTTGACGGCTTGCCCATTTAGCGGCAAGAGACCGTTGATTTGTTTTGCGGCGCAAACCTGCATGCCGCCACGCAGAATTCAAGAG
>JBAQHA010000705.1:0-4766 GCA_049288075.1 Oricola sp. | reverse complement strand
CGGCTGGATCTGGTCGAGAACCGCTATGTCGGCATGAAGTCGCGCGGCTGCTATGAAACGCCGGGCGGCACGATCCTGCTGCGCGCGCACCGCGCGATCGAGTCGCTGACGCTCGACCGCGAAGTGGCGCACCTGAAGGACGACCTGATGCCGCGTTATGCCGAGCTGATCTATAACGGCTTCTGGTTCTCGCCCGAGCGCGAAATGCTGCAGGCGCTGATCGACAAGAGCCAGGAAGACGTCGAGGGAACCGTCCGCCTCAAGCTCTACAAGGGCAACGTGATCGTCACCGGCCGCAAGTCGCCCAAGTCGCTCTATTCGGAAGAACTCGTCACGTTCGAGGATGACCGCGGCGCCTACGATCAGAAGGACGCGGCCGGCTTCATCCGGCTGAACGCGCTGCGCCTGCGCACGCTCGCCGCGCTCAAGCGCAGGACCACCTGAGCGGTTACTCTGCCGGCGCCGGGGTGACCGGCGCCGCGTTGGCCTGCGGATCCGCCTCCTCACGCTTCATTGGCGTCTCGACGCGGCGGAAAAGCAGATAGGCGATGATGCTGATCGCGCCCATCGAGGGTATGACGATCGACAGCGATTCGACCGGCGAACCGATCCATGCGCCGACTGCGCCGCCGACGAGCCCCGACCCGATCTGGAAGAAGCCGGTCAGCGCCGACGCCTGGCCGGCGATATGCGGGAACGGCCGCATTCCCGCCATCAACAGATAGGGCATGATCATCGCCACGCCGAAGGACATCAGCGCGACAGAGCCCATCACCGTCAGAAGCGACGGTCCGAACACATGCGGCGCGATGGCCATCGAAATGCTGCCGGCGAAGATGAACGAGAGGCCCGGTGCGATCACCTGGCGCGGCGTCAGCCAGCGCATCAACAGGCGGAACGACACGGACCCCGTCAGAAACGTTCCCGACTGGAACAGCATCGAGAAGCCGAATTGCGTCGGCGTCAGGCCGACGACATCGATCATCACGAAGGGCAGCATCGTCGCCAGCGCATAGAAGGCGCCCGCCCCGAACGCGACCGAGATGGCCGACGTCATGAATTCGGCGTTGCCGAGCAGCTCCCGGTAGGCGCGCGCGATCTTCATCGGCCGCAACCGCGACGGGTCGGGCACGATCGTCTCCTTCAGCGCGAACAGCGCGATCGTGGCGATTATGAAGCCGAAGAGCACCATCAGCACGAACACCGCGTGCCAGCCCGCGACCGCGACCGTGAAGCCGCCCAGCGCGGGCGACAACGACGGCGCGACCGCCAGCATGATGCCGACGAGATTGAGGATGCGCGCCCCGGCGTCTCCGGGGAAGAGGTCGCGCACGATGGCGCGCGAGACGGTGACGCCGATCGCCGCGCCGATCCCCTGTACCAGCCGGGCGGCGATCAGCACATGCACGGTCGGCGCCAGCGCCGCCGCGAGGCTTCCCAGGATGTAGATCAAGATGAAGACCAGCGTCGACACCCGCCGCCCATAGGCGTCGGCGATCGGACCGGCCGCGAGCTGGAAGAAGGCGAAACCGGCGAAATAGGCCGTCATCGTCGCCTTGATCACGGCGGGAGTCGTATGGAACGCCTCCACCAGTTGCGGCATCGCCGGCGTGTAGAGCGCCATGGAGGTGGGGCCGAGGGCGACCAGCACGGACGAGATGATCGCCGTCCGCCGCATGCTCATGATCGGAGCGGTCATTTCGCGGCAGTCTCCTGCGCTTCGAGCGACGTCAGCGCGTAGAGATTCTTGCGCGCATGCCGCAGCGCGGCCAGCATGGCGCTGCGCTCCTCCGCCTCCAGCCCGGCCAGCGTTTCCTCGCGCAGCGCCGCCGTCTGTTCGAGGATGCTGTCGATCAGCTCCCGCGATTGCGCCGTGGTCCTGACATTCTTGGCGCGTCGGTCGTCGGGGTCCGGCGACCGTTCGACGAGGCCGAGTTTCTCGAGCCGGTCGATATAGGTGCAGGCTGTCATCGGCTCGACGCCCAGCCGTTCGGCGATCCTGTTCTGCCGTTCGCCCTCCAGCGCGGCGATATGCAACAGAGCGCGTGCTTCGCCGGGTGTGACGGCGAAACCCGCCGTCGCGATGCGCTTCTCGAGAAGCCCGCGCGTCAGCCGCGCGATGTCTGTCACGATGAAGCCGAATGTCTCGGAATCGATCAAGGATCGGAACTTTCGTAAGAGAGAAATATAATAAGTCTCACTTACTATATTTCCCATGCCTGGGCGGCCTTGGCAAGAGCGCTTTTCGGACCTAGCTGATGGATAGCGCTCCTCCTTTCAGGAATCACCCATGACCACCCCCGCTTCGCACTCCCCGCTGACCGACTGGAACGGTCCCTTCGGCCTGCCGGACTTTACCGCCATCCGCGACGAGGACTTCGAGCCGGTCATCCGCGCCGCCTTCGACGCGCATCTGGCCGAGATCGCCGAAATCGCCGCCAATCCCGCCGAACCGACCTTCGAAAACACCATCGAGGCGCTCGAAAAGGCCGGCAAGCCGCTGTCGCGGGTTTCGGCGATCTTCTTCAACCGGGCCGGCTCGCACACCAACGACGTCATCCGCGCCGTCGAGCGCATCGTTTCGCCGCTCTATGCCCGTCACAGCACCACAGTCGCCATGAACCGGCCGTTGTTCGAGCGCGTCGATGCGCTGTGGAGAAAGCGCGACGAACTCGGCCTGACGACGGAACAATCCCGCGTGCTGAAACGGCACTGGAAGGGCTTCGTCCGCTCCGGTGCGGCGCTGGAGGGCGACGACCAGAAGCGTTTCGCGGAAATCACCGAACGCCTGGCGACGCTCGGGACACAATTCGGCCAGAACGTCCTCAAGGACGAGTCCGACTGGCTGCTCCTGCTCGACGGCGAGGCGGACCTCGAAGGTCTGCCTGGCTGGCTGGTCGATGCGCTCGCCTCGGTCGCGCAAGACCGCGGCCATCCCGGCAAATACGCCGTCAGCCTGTCGCGTTCGATCGCCGATCCGTTCCTGACCTGGTCGACGCGCCGCGACCTGCGCGAAAAGGTCCATCGCGCCTGGCTGGCGCGCGGCGAGAACGCGGGCGAGACCGACAATTCCGCCGTCATCGCCGAGACGCTGCGGCTCCGCCGCGAGAAGGCCGCCCTGCTCGGCTATCCGAGCTATGCCGCCTACAAGCTAGACGACACCATGGCCAAGACGCCGGAAAATGTCGGCGCGCTTCTGGAGGCCGTGTGGGAAAAGGGCGTCGCGCGCGCCGGCGAGGAAGCCGCCGACATCGCGGAATTGATCGCCGAGGAGGGCCACAATTTCGAGCCCGCCAAGTGGGACTGGCATCACTACGCCGAGAGAATCCGCCAGAACCGGTTCGATTTCTCCGACGACGACGTCAAGCCCTACATGCAGCTCGACAAGATGATCGAGGCCGCCTTCGCGGTCGCGACGCGGCTGTTCGGCGTCACCTTCGAGGAAGTGGAGGGCGTGCCGCTCTATCACCCCGACGCGCGGCTATGGGCGGTGAAGGACCTCGACGGGTCGCATCGCGCGCTGTTCATCGGCGACTATTTCGCCCGCCCCTCCAAGCGTTCCGGCGCCTGGATGAGCGCGCTGCAGGGCCAGGCGGGACTCACCGGCGAAACGCCGGTCATCCTCAACACGATGAATTTCGCCAAGCCGCCCGCGGGCAAGCCGGCCTTCCTGTCCTTCGACGACGCCCGCACGCTGTTCCACGAATTCGGCCACGCGCTGCACGGCATGCTGTCCGATGTCCACTATCCGTCCGTCTCCGGAACGTCCGTCAGCCGCGATTTCGTCGAACTCCCCTCGCAGCTCTACGAACACTGGCTGACCGTGCCGGACGTGTTGAACGGCTATGCGCTGCATGTCGAGACCGGCGAGCCGATGCCGCGGGAATTGCTCGACAAGGTGCTGGCCGCGCGGACCTTCAATCAGGGCTTCCAGACTGTCGAATACACCGCCTCGGCGCTGGTCGACATGGCCTACCACGCCCGCGACGACGTCCCGGAGGACCCGCTGGGATTCGAGGCGAAAGTGCTCGATGAACTCCGCATCCCTGACGCCATCGCGATGCGCCACCGTTCGCCGCATTTCCAGCACATCTTCGCCGGCGACGGCTATGCCGCCGGCTACTATTCCTACATGTGGTCGGAAGTGATGGATGCCGACGCCTTCGATGCCTTCGAGGAGACCGGCGACCCGTTTCATCCCGAGATCGCCGGGAAGCTCAAGACCCACATCTACTCATCCGGCGGCACCATCGACCCGGAAGACGCCTATGTCGCCTTCCGCGGCCGCCTGCCGACCCCGGACGCGATGCTGAGGAAGCGCGGGCTGGGATAACGAGATAGCGGCGCAGCAAGCGGCCTGCGCGACGTTGAGCTCGCGCGCCGCCCTAACGCGAGATGTCTTGCGCTCCGTAGAGCAGCACGCTTCCGGCCGAGAAGGCCACGTCCGGCTCGAATACATCGATCCGCTCGAAGCGAAGCAACAGCCCGCCGCCCCGCGACAGGGCCAGATCGGCCTGCTGGCGTGACAGGCGAACGAGCGCCCGAGCCTTCCAGACATCTTCGTCGGGACCCATCCAGAGGCTGGGCAGCGCAACGGCAATCGGGCCGATCGCGCCGCCCCCGCCGCTTGGAGCAGCAACCGTCAGGTTGACGTGCACGGTGTCTTTCGCCGTCATGTCCGGCCGGTTCTGGGCCTGCACGGCAATATCGAGAATGAGGTCACCGGTCTCTGGCAGCTTGTCGAAACGGTATTCCGCGTACTGTCC
>JBAQHA010000704.1:0-2741 GCA_049288075.1 Oricola sp. | reverse complement strand
TCGATGATCTTGAGATGGCCTTCGCGGTCGAAGAAGCCCGCGTCACCCGTATGCACCCAGTTGTCGGGTGTCTTGGTCGAGGTCGTCGCCTCGTCGTTGAGATAGTAGCCGACGAAGACGCCAGGCGAGCGGTACATCACCTCGCCGTTGTCGGCGATCCTGATCTCGACGCCCGGCGCCGGACGGCCGACCGTGTCGGCCCGGATCTCGCCGTCGGGCTGGCAGCTGATATAGACCGAAGCTTCGGTCTGGCCGTAGAGCTGTTTCAGATTCAGGCCGAGCGAGCGGTAGAAGCGGAAGATTTCCGGCCCGATCGCCTCGCCGGCGGTATAGCCGACCCGCATGCGCGAAAAGCCCATGCGGTTCTTCAGCGGCCCATAGACCAGGAATTCGCCCAGCCAGTACTTGATCCGGTCCCCGAGCGAGACTTTCTCGCCGTTGAGGATCGGCTCGCCGACGCGGCGCGCATGTTCCATGAAATAGTCGAACATCCGCTTCTTGGCTCTTCCCGCGTCCTCCATGCGCACGATCACCGCCGTCAGCATCGTCTCGAACACGCGCGGCGGCGCGAAGAAATAGGACGGCGCGATCTCGCGCCGGTCGCCATTCACCGTTTCCGGGCTTTCCGGGCAGCAGACACAGAAACCGGCGACATAGGCTTGCGCGTAGGAGAACACGTGGTCGCCGACCCAGGCGAGCGGAAGATAGGCGAGGATCGTCTCGTCTTCCGTCAGATGGTCGAATTCGTTGCCGTTGCGCGCCGAGATCACGAGGTTGTCGAAGGACAGCATCACGCCCTTCGGCTTGCCCGTCGTACCCGAGGTGTAGAGCATGACGGCGATGTCATCGCCCTTGCCGGCGTCGACTCCCGTCATCCAGGACCTGCCGCCATCGGCCGCCAGCAACTCGCGGCCAGCCCGCTGGATCGCGTCGATCGAATGCAGGTTCACATGGTCGTAGTCGCGCATGCCGCGCGGCTCGTCATAGACCACCTTGTGCAGGTCTTTCAGGTCGTCGGTCATCGACAGGACCTTGTCGACCTGCTCCTGGTCCTGGCAGACGGCGAAGCGCACGCCGGCATGGTCGAGCACATAGACCATCTCGTCGGCGACCGAATCCGCATAGACAGGAACCGGGATGCCGCCAAGCGCCTGTACGGCGCAAAAGGACCAGTAGAGCCGCGGCCGGTTCTGCCCGACGATGGCGACCTTGTCGCCGGCCTTCAGGCCGATTGCCTTGAGACCGATCGAGAAGGCGCGGATCTCGTCGGCGAGTTCCGCCCATGTCCAGCTTTTCCAGATGCCATTGTCCTTGTGGCGCATGGCGGTCCGCGACGCGAAACGCTCCGCGTTCCAAAGCAGATATTGCGGAAAGGTCGCGGGAGCGTGCGCTCCCGTCCGGTCCGGAGACGGCATGTGTTTTCAATCCTCCCTTGCCCCGGACACGATCCTCCCGTGTCCGGACCCGGTCGACGGATGTATCGCGCTCCTCAACGCGCATCCACCGCCCGGTAGCAGTCAAGTCCAAGACATGGCCTTGTTCAACCGCGACTTTAGCTAGCACCGGATAATTGCGGTAATTTGTCCCGATTGTTACGAATTGTTTCAGGAATGCTGCGCCGCGTCACAAAACGGGGCGTCAGGACCATTCCACCTGGGCCGCCATCAGGTATCCGGCGCCGTAAACCGTCTTGATGAAACGCGGATTGCGCGGGTCTTCTTCCAGCTTCGCGCGCAGTCGGGAGATCCGCACGTCGATGGAGCGGTCGAAGTTGGTATCGGCATCGATGCCCAGCCGGTCCATGAGGTCGGTGCGCGTCAGCAGGCGGTTTGCGGACTCCAGGAACACCCGCAACACGCCCGCCTCGCCGCCGGAAAGGCTGCTCCGCTCCCCCGTCGGCGACACCAGTTCGAACATGCCGAAATCGGCCGTCCAACCGGCGAAGCTCGCCACACGGCGTTTGGTGTCCTGTCCCGAAACGCCGTGGAGCAGCCGCAGCACGGAGCGCACCCGCGCCACGATCTCCTTGTCCTCGAACGGCTTGACGATGTAGTCGTCCGCGCCGAGTTCCAGCCCGATCAGCTTGGAATCCAGTTCGTGCCGGCCCGAGACGATGATCGAGGCGATGCGCGGCCGGTCGCGCAGTTCGGCGACGATCGACAGCCCGTCGCGGTCGGGCAGCGACAGGTCGATCAGGCAGAGATCCGGCTCGCGCCGCGCCAGCGACCGGATGAAGGCCGCGCCGCTGTCGAAGGCTTCCGTCTCGTAGCCGGCGCGTTGCAGCGCCGCCGCGAGGATTTCCGCGATGTCGCGGTCGTCCTCGACGATGGCGATGTAGCGCGCGGGCGCCGTCATGCGCTCACCGCCACGGCGGAGGCGTCGTCGGTGAACAATTCGTCGAGCGCGGCGATGAACGCCTCCTCGCCGAAGGGCTTCTTCAGAAGGTGAAACTCGCGTTCCGCCTCGCCCAGCGCCGGATGGGTGCTCGCAAGCCCGCTGATCAGCAGGCACGGCGTCTCCGGGCGGATCTTCTTGCCCGCCCGGCCGACATCGATGCCGGTCATCGGGCCGGGCATCATGATGTCGCTGACCAGAAGGGCCACTTTCGGCAGGTTTGCCAGAAGCTCCAGGGCCTCGTCGCCGCTCGACGCCTCGATGACCTGGAACCCGGCCTTCACGAGGTAGCCGCGCACCAGTTCGCGGATTTCCGCCTCGTCGTCGAGCACGATGGCGAGGCCGCC
>JBAQHA010000703.1:0-1514 GCA_049288075.1 Oricola sp. | reverse complement strand
GATGCAGACCGCGAGCAACTCCAACGCGTCGGGCAGAGCCGCGCTGACATTCCGGCTTCGGCGGGCAACGCCCCGGCGGATGATGATGGGCGGAAGAAACCAGCCGATGGCCGCCGGAAACGCCATCGCCAGCAGGCCCGCCGCCGGGGATTGAGCAAACAACGGGCCAAGGAACGGCAGCGGCAAGGCAGCCAGTGCGGCCAGCAGGAACAGCCGCGTCATCCGGTAATAGGCCAGAGCCGCCTCGGGGGCCGCACCGAACCGAGCGTAGCTGCGGATGATCTGCCGGTGTTCGGCATCGCTCAGATCGCACCCGGGCTCCGCGTTCACGCGCTCGCCCGAACGCCGCCTTTTACCATCCGGCTTGCTTCCGGCGCTTCCCGCTGTCCATTGCACTTTGTCGATCCGCTTCGCCATCGTCTTGGCGCGTTCACGGGAAGATGAAACGATCAGCGCCAGGCCGGTGAGCATCATCACGGCAATGCCAAGCAAGGGCCCGAATCCATCCGATTGCACGGCATTGGAAAGCTGGCTGAACATTGCGCGAGCCCCCTAACCGCTGGTCACGCTGCGCATCATCTGGCGCATCGTCACGAAAGACAGAAGGATGCCGCCGGCAGCCATGGCCAGGATGACGTGGCCGCGCGGATCGGCGAAGAGCGGGTCAAGATAGCCGGGTTGCACGATCAGCAATATGCCGATGGTCACGAAAGGCAGCGCGCCGAGAAGATAGCCGGTGAGGCGGATTTCGGCGGTTGCGGACTTCGCTTTCATTCTCACGGCTCGCCGCTTGCGCATGATCGCCGACAGCATTTCCAGCGTTGCGGCGATATTTCCGCCTGCGGAATATTGTAACAGAACCGCCACCGTGAAGAAGCGGAAATCGGACAGTCCGATCTGTCTGCTGCTTGCGTCGAGCGCTTCCTCGATGGGAATGCCGATCTTGACCTGATCCGCGATCAGACTGAAAATCGTATTGACGGGAGGCGCGCCTTCATTGCCGACAATCCGCACCGCGGACGTCATCGGCAGGCCCGCACGGATCATTCGCACGATCGTGTCGATGGCGTCCGGAAACAGGTCCATGAACTGGCTCTCGGCCTTGCGCTGTTCCTTGAGCAGGCGTGCGCGCGGAACGAAGAAGGCCGCCAGCACGCCCGCAATCGCCGCGATCCACCATGGCAGTGCAACCGCGCGCTGCAGAAATTGCGAAACGGCAAGCCCGGCAACCGTGCCGGTTATCAGGAGGTTGGCCGCACCGAGCTGCATCCCCCAGCGGCGGCTGGCGCCAATGGCGAAGACCTTGCGCAGCCTTGCGCCCCAGACCGGCCCCCTGTTCTTTTTTGCCGTCTCGGCAAGCAAGGCCGACGGCTTGCCGGTTGCCGAGGCCGCCACCAACCCGATACGGCGGTCCATCTCCGCGCCGGTATTCGGCGTCATGACGAAGGCGCTGGTGATGATGAGCGCACCGAGCAGCAGGATGATGGCGGGGAGGATGGCGTAGATCAGCATGC
>JBAQHA010000702.1:0-4405 GCA_049288075.1 Oricola sp. | reverse complement strand
TTTCTGCGCCTCGGCTTCGGCGCGGGCCTTTTCGAGCAATTCTATGCGCTCGCCGGCGATGCGGTCGCGTTCGGCCTTGGCGGTCTGCTCAACCTCCCTGGCGGCGCGCTTGGCCTCCTCGGCATCCTTCAGCACGCGCGCGGTCTCGGTCTTGCGCTCGGCGATGATATTCGCCACCGGCCTGAACAGGAAGCGGCCAAGCAGCCACAGCAGGACCGCGATATTGATGACCTGAAAGGCGAAGGTCCACCAGTCCAACTTCATGAAATGGCGACCCCGCTAAACCGTGTACGGGTTGGCGAAGAGCAACAGCAGCGCGATGACGAGGCAGTAGATCGCCATGGTCTCGATCATGGCGAGACCGACGAACAGTGTTCGCGACAGGGTGCCGGCTGCTTCAGGCTGGCGGGCGATCGCATCCATGGCGGCCGCCACGGCGCGGCCCTCAGCGAGCGCAGGGCCGATTGCCCCGAACGACACCGCCAACGCGGCGGCTATGATGCTCACGATCTTGATATAGTCCATACCGCGGTTCCCTTTCGATTGTCTCTTACCGCTTGTGTTTGCCCTCTCCGACAGCAGCGGCGATGAACACCGTGGCGAGCACGGCGAAGATATATGCCTGTACGGCGCCGGTCAGCAGGTCGAGCGCCATCAGCGGGATCGGCACAAGAAGTCCGGCCAGCGATAGCACAATGCCGATGACGAAAACGCCGCTCATCACATTGCCGAACAGGCGCACCATCAATGAGAAGGTGCGGGTGATCTGCTCGACGAGATTGAGCGGGATCATCACCCATGACGGTTCGGCGAAGGTCTTCAGGTAGCCAAGCGGACCGTTGGCGCGAATGCCGTGCCAGATCGTCGCCGCGAAGACGACGACGGCGAGAGCGGCGTCGGTCTCGATCTTTGCCGTCGGCGGCTCGATACCCGGCACCATGGACGACCAGTTGGCGATCAAGATGAACAGGAACAGCGTGCCGACGAGTGTGCGATAGGGCGCTGGATCGTCCTGCATCGTGCCTTCGATCTGGGCGTCGACGGTTTCGACGATCAGTTCCAGCACGGTCTGCGGGCCGCTGGCGTCGATTCGCAACCGGCGCGTCAGCAAGAACGAGACAAGCGTTAGCGCCGCGATCACGAACCAGGTCACCACGACGGTCGTGGACACATGCACGGGGCCGATGTTGAAGGCGGTCTGGACCGAAAGCGGGGATTCGTTCAAAGCTCGGACCCCGTCTGCGCGATCACGCGGCGTCGCGCCAGCAGGATGCCGGCGGCGCCGGCGATCAGCACGTGGCCGCCCCAGCGGGTGAGCAGGAACAGGACAAGCCCGAGCGCGGCGAGGCGCGCGACCTGCAGGAGGACGGCGGTCCAATCCCCGTCGACGATGCGTTTGGCGACTGTTTTCAACGACCGGAAATGCAGGAGTCCGGCGCCATAGCCGACGGCCAGACCTACGAGTGCTGCGGCGAACCAGGCCGGCGAGAACGAGACGAGATCATGCGGCTGGAAAAACGTCATTGTTCATGCATCCAGCGGAACGCGAGCCACAGGCCGAGCACGGCGCCGGCCATGGTCAGCGCCGTCGTGAAGGTGATTCCGGTATGGAAAAAGCGGTCGGCCTTGTGGCCGATGAAGATCGCGCCGAGAACCGGCGCGACGATCATCCAGCCGAGAATACCGATCTGGCCGAATCGTTGCGCCAGCGACGGCTCCGGGTCCTTCGCCAGCATTTCATCGCGTTCGATTGCGTCTCGCGCCGCGTCGCTCAGATGGTTGGATTCCCGCTTTTTGTCGCTCATCCGAAAATCTCGTCAATCGCCGTGTCGACCGTGAAGTCGTGATCGCCGGAAAGATGCCGCATGATTTGCCGGATCGCGCGCGCATGCAGGCGCGCCTGGCTGACGCGGGCGCTGGATGCGGCTTGCTGCTCGGCCTCGCGCTTGCGGAGCACCTCGCCCTCAAGTGCCGGCAGGTCCTCGCCGACAATGCCGTCACGGCAGGCAATGCGGATCGTGCTGCCGTCCTCGACGGTGATAACGCCACCGTAGAGAGCACAGAAACGCCAGTCGCCGCTGCCTTCGCGCCAGCGCACGACACAGGACTTGAGCACACTCAGCATATCGGCGTGGCCGGGCAGGACGCCGAAGGACCCGCTGTCGTCGGCGGCCCGGAACGAGGTAACACGATCGACGTTGACGACAACGTCGAGCGGCGACGTGATGACCAGCGACATGGCGCGCGCGCTCATGCGGCGGCCTTTCCGGCGGCGCGGGCAGCCGTTTCCTTCTGACGCGCCTCCTCCAGATTGCCGACCATATAGAGCGAACTCTCCTGCCAGTCGTCGCATTCGCCGTCGAGGATCGCCTTGCAGCCGGCGACCGTCTCGGCGACCGGTACGGTCCGTCCCTCGACTCCGGTGAAGGCTGCGGCGACAAAGAAAGGCTGGGTCAGGAAGCGCTGCAGTCGGCGGGCGCGTCCGACGGCCCGGCGCTCCTCCGCGCCGAGTTCCTCGACGCCGAGCAAGGCTATCACGTCGCGCAATTCGCGATAATGCTCGATCACCTCGCGCACCCGGCCGGCGACCACGGCGTGCTCGTCGCCCACGACAAGGGGATCGAGCAGAACGGAGGTCGTGGCGATCGGGTCGATCGCCGGATAGATGCCCTCGGCGGCGAGTTGGCGCGACAACACCACCATCGAATCGACATGGCTGGCGATTGCGCTGACTGCCGGATCGGTGAAATCGTCGGCCGGCACATAGACCGCCTCGATGGCGGTGATCGCGACTTTGCCGATCGAGGCAATGCGCTCCTGCAGATCGGCGACTTCGGAATCCAGCGTCGGCTGGTAGCCGACACGCGACGGCATGCGCCCGAGCAGGCCGGAGACTTCGGATCCTGCCTGGATGAAGCGGAAGACGTTGTCCATCAGCAGCAGCACGTTGCGCGATTTCTCGTCGCGGAAATATTCGGCAATGGTCATCGCCGTCAACGGCACGCGCCAGCGCGCGCCGGGCGGCTCGTTCATCTGGCCATAGACCAGTACCGTCTGGTCTATCACGCCCGAGCTTTTCATCTCGTTGAGCATTTCATGGCCTTCGCGGCAGCGCTCGCCGACGCCGGCAAACACCGAGATGCCGTCGTAACCGGCCACCATGGCGTGAATGAGTTCCATCACCAGCACGGTCTTGCCGACGCCCGCGCCGCCAAACATCGCCGCCTTTCCGCCCTGGGCGAGCGGCGCGAGCAAGTCGATCACCTTGATGCCGGTCTCGAAGATGTCGGTCGCCGCGCTCTGGCGCGAGATCGAGGGCGCGGGGCGATGGATCGGCCGCATTGGCGTTTCGGGCCCAAGCGGACCGCCATTGTCGGCCGGTTCGCCGAGCATGTTGAGGAGGCGGCCGAGCACATTGTCGCCGACGGGCGCCATGACCGGGCTGCCGGTCAGTGTCACCGGCGCGCCGCGCCACAAGCCTTGAGTCGGCTCCAAAGCGATGGCGCGCACGGCATTTTCGCTTAGATGTGCATGCACTTCGGCGACAATGGTGGTCGTCCCAGCATTGATCAGGACCGCTTCGAGGATTTCGGGCAAGGCACCCTCGACATCGATGTCGAGCACCGGACCCCTCACGGCGGCCACGCGGCCCGTCCGGGTCGGGGACGCCGGGATCGGAGCTTCCCTAGACCGCCTTGCCACCTGTGCGCTCCCTTTGCATGTCGTTTCCCGATTGCGACCGCCAAGGCATCCTAATGCGTTTTGGTTCGCGCCACCACAATGACATGCGTCAATCGGCGCAATGGCAGCGGGGATCAGTCGAGCGTGCGGCGGAAGCGGAGGAGGGCGATGGCGGCGAAGAAGAAGACGAAGAGGACCAACATGGCGATATGGTTCGCCACGGTATCGAGCGTCGCGCCCTTCAGCATGATCGCGCGCACCATGCGCAGGAAATGCGTGAGCGGCAGGCATTCGCCGACCAGTTGCGCCCATCCGGGCATGCCGCGAAACGGGAACATGAAGCCGGACAACAGGATCGACGGCAGGAAGAAGAAGAAGGCAAGTTGCATCGCCTGCATCTGATTGCGTGCGAGCGTCGAAATCGTATAGCCGAGCAACACCAGCGCGAGGACGAAGATCAGCACGCCGACCAGCAAGAGGCCGAGATGGCCGATGAAGGGAACGGAGAACAGCACCTTTGCGGCGGTGAGAATCACCACGACCTGCACCGCGCCGACGATCAGGTAGGGAAGGATCTTGCCTAACATGATCTCCAGCGGGGTCGCCGGCAACGACAGCAGGTTCTCCATCGTGCCGCGCTCGATCTCGCGCGTCAGCGCCATCGACGTCATCATCACCATGGTCATCTGCAGGATGATGCCGAGCAGGCCCGGCACGATGTTGT
>JBAQHA010000701.1:0-1513 GCA_049288075.1 Oricola sp. | reverse complement strand
GCGGCGAACCGTCGGGCTTGGAGTCGGCCCAGACATACCAGTCGGCCTTCTGATTGTCGCGGCCGGACCGGCTCTCGGTGAACCAGGGATGCTGGTCGGAAGTATGCGAAATCACCAGGTCGATCATCACCTTGATGCCGTGCGCGTGGGCATCGTCGACCAGGACGCGGAAATCCTCCAGGCTTCCGAACATCGGATCGACGCCCTTGTAGTCGGAGACGTCGTAGCCGAAATCCTTCATCGGCGATGTGAAGAAAGGCGAGATCCAGATCGCGTCGGCACCGAGTTGGGCGATATAGGGCAGCCGCTGGCGGATGCCGGTCAGATCGCCGATGCCGTCGCCGTTGGAATCCTGAAACGACCGCGGATAGATCTGGTAGATCACCGCGCCGCGCCACCAGTCCGGATCGGGCGCCAGGGCGATTTCGGTACGCTGCGCGGCGGATGCGAACACACTCATTTACGGACAGACCTCACTTGACGGAGCCGGCCAGCAGGCCGCGCACCAGATAGCGTTGCATTGCGAAAAAGACGACGAGCGGCACCGCGATCGAGACGAAGGCGGCCGTCGCCAGGATTTCCCAGTTGCCGCCGCGCGTACCGAGCAGCTCGACGATCTGGTTGGTCATGACCGTCGTCTCGCCTGTCGCGTCGATCAGGAACACCTTGGCGACGAGCAGGTCGTTCCACGTCCACAGAAACTGGAAGATGGCGAAGGAGGCGAGCGCCGGAAAGGACAGCGGCAGGACGATGCGCGTGAATATCTGGAAATCGGTCGCGCCGTCGACCTTGGCGCATTCGATGATGTCGCGCGGCAGGCCGACCATGTAGTTGCGCAACAGATAGATCGCGAGCGGCAGGCCGAAGCCGGTATGGGCCAGCCAGACACCGAGATAGCCCTTGCCGATGCCAATCGCCAGATGCAGGCGCAGAAGCGGGATCAGCGCGAGCTGCAGCGGCACGACGAGAAGCGCGACGATGACGGCAATCAGAAGCGCGCGGCCCGGAAAGCGCATCCAGGCGAGCGCATAGGCCGCAAAGGCCGCGATCAGGATCGGGATGACCGTCGCGGGGATCGTCACCGTCAGCGTGTTGAAGAAAGCCTTGGCCATCGAGTCGGTCGTCGAGCCGGAGAACAGAACCTTCTCGTAATTGCCGAACGTGAATACCGGCGGCGTCTCCGCGGTCGCGAAGAGGCGTTCGCCGCGGGTGCCGGTGAACTCGGCGTCGTTTTCGAGCCGGTAGTCGCCATTGGCCTGCATCGTGATTCGACCATCGGCGCCCATATCCGCGGTGTCTCCCGGCTTGTATTGCGAGATCGCGCGCGAGGACGTGCCCCAGGCCGAGATGTCGGAATTGGCCGTGATGCCGTTGTCGGCGAAAATGTTGCCGGAGATGACGTAGAGGTTCCCCTCCTGCTTCTGGCTCGAGGGCGGGGCGGTGCGCAACACGAGGTTCTGCTCCTGGGGGAACAGGGAGTTCCACCAGCCGCTGGTCGAAATCTGGTCTGCCG
>JBAQHA010000700.1:0-32327 GCA_049288075.1 Oricola sp. | reverse complement strand
CGCACCGACCGCTCGCGGGTCGAACGAAACGGCTATCTCGCTCCCCGGCATTTTCGTTGACGTCGATTTCGCTGTTTCGAAGAGCAGTACCAAGCTTTATCCGCCCGACAGCGACGCCGCCCTGGGTCTCATCCAGTCATTTGAAGCTAAACCGTTCCTGATCCAGCACAGCGGCAACGGGTTCCACATACTCTATGCGTTCGACAAGCCGTTGGTGATTCGCAACCGAGAAGAGCGACGCAAGGCGCAATCAATCCTACGACATTTCCATCGGAAACTGGCTGCCTATTTCCAGCGTGCTGGCTATGAGATTGACAATGTCAGCGACCTTGCCCGCGTCTATCGGGTGCCGATGACGTTCAACCACAAGTCAGGAACGCCGAAGCCGGTCGCCGTCATCGAGTACAATTCACAAAACCGGCTGTTGTTCAGCGAACTGGAGCGGGAATTTCCTCCGACAGATAGCGAGCCGCCTAAGTTGACCTCGGCACATCCTGCCGATCACCCAACGATCCAACAGGAATGCGAGTGGTATCGCCACTACACGGGGGACGGTGCGGCGGCGGCCGATGAGCCTAACTGGTACGCAACGGCGTCGATCACTGCGCGTTGCATGGATGGCGATCGGATTTTTCGCGAGTACAGCGCGCGGCATCCCAATTATGATGAGAGGGAAACCGACAAGAAGCTCAGGCGCGGCCTTGAGGAAGCCGGTCCCCGCACTTGCGATTCAATTTGCTCGGAACTCGGTAATGAGCGCTTTTGCGGCGGTTGCCTACATCGCGGCAATATCTCATCACCAATCCAACTCGGTATGGTCTATGATCCTGGCCCCTTTGGGCCGAGGCCGCTCGGCTTCACTAAGGAGGGTCACTTCGCGCTGCTTGATCCAGTGCGAAAGATCGTCATTTTGGCTTCCGCGCAGCAGCTCCTCGCGGAACAATATTTGATCGGATTGCCGCGAGAGGTTCAACGCTCGTCGCGCCGGTGCTGCCTAATGGACATACATCCGTCGAGCGCGCCGCTGTCCGCAGCGGGCTTAGGCACTGGTATCGAGCCCATGCGATCCAGCATTTTCCTATCCGTGCGCGAACGATCGCAGAGACGCTTGGCATTCCAACACCGACCGTCAAAGTCGTCGACCAGTCCAAACGCTGGGGAAGTTGCGATGCATGGGGACGCATCCGCCTAAACTGGCGCTTGGTCATGGCACCAATGCCGCTAGTCGATTACGTTATTGCGCACGAGGCTTGCCATGTTCTTGAGCACAATCATTCACGGCGATTTTGGCGCTCCTTGGAAACGATCATGCCGGACTACGAGGATCGCCTAAGAAGACTTGATCGAATGGGGCACCAGTTCATTTGGTGACGTCGGTCGGCGAATTATCTTCTCGCGCCGATCATGTAACCCGATGGTAACCGCGCGCCAGATCGAGCTTGGAAACAGTTACGCCTGAATTGATTTCAGAAAAGCAAAAGCCCCGGAAACCGGGGCTTGGACTTTAAGAGAAACTGGAGCGGGCGATGAGATTCGAACTCACGACCCTAACCTTGGCAAGGTTATGCTCTACCCCTGAGCTACGCCCGCTCGCGTGCCGGAAAATCGGCTTGCGCTCTATGCCGCATGCTTCGGGCGAATGCAACAGCAAATTTTCCGGTGCGGCGGCGCTTTTTTCGGGTCCCGGGCGACGGCGCTTGCCAAGGCGTCGCCGGGCCTCCTATTGAGGCGGAACACCGCATACGGGACGCATTCATGAACGATCAGGCCAGGAAAACACGCGACGACCTGCTCGCGTTTCTCGGGGATCTCGGCATCGAGACGAAAACGACATTCCATCCGCCGGTCTTCACCGTGGAGGAATCGAAGGCGCTGCGCGAGGCGACGCCCGGCGGGCACACCAAGAATCTGTTCGTGAAGGACAAGAAGGGTCGGATATTCCTGCTGACGGTCGAGCAGGACGCGGTCGTCGACCTGAAATCGATCCACAACGTGATCGGCGGGAGCGGCCGCGTCTCGTTCGGCAAGCCGGACGAACTGATGCGGTATCTCGGCGTCATACCCGGCGCGGTGACCGCCTTCGGCGTCATCAACGACACGGGAAACGCGGTTACGCTGATCTTCGACGAGGCGCTGATGGCGCATGACGTGATCAACGCCCACCCGCTGACGAACGACGCGACGACGGCGATCGCCACGGCGGACATGAAACGCTTCGTCGAGGCGACCGGACACGCGGTTCATATCTTGAAACTTGCAAGCGAAAACGCGACATAGACGGCGAAATACAGCACTTCGCGCGAAGGAAAATGCGATGAACTCGAACGACAATCCGTTCGCCTCGGGCCAGGGCGGCTACGGCGCGCAGCACGTGGACTTCGGTGGCCAGGGCAATGGCGCGGCGGCGGCCGGCAAACCCGCCGGCTCAGGGGAACTGATCAAGGACACGACGACGGCCGGCTTCCAGCAGGACGTCATCGCCGAATCGCGCAACCAGCCGGTGCTGGTCGATTTCTGGGCGCCGTGGTGCGGACCCTGCAAGCAGCTGACGCCGCGTCTCGAGGCGGCCATCAACGCCGCGAAGGGCAAGGTCAAGCTGGTCAAGATGAACATCGACGACCATCCCTCGATCCCCGGCCAGATGGGCGTGCAGTCGATTCCCGCCGTGATCGCCTTCGTCGACGGCCAGCCGGTCGACGGCTTCATGGGCGCGGTGCCGGACAGCCAGCTGAACGAGTTCATCGGCCGGCTTGCTGCCGGCTCGAAGGGCGGGGCGCAGGAAAAGGCGCTCGAACAGGCGCTCGAGGCGGCGACCGCCGCGCGCGACGCGGGCGACCTCACCCAGGCGGCGCAGATCTATTCGATGATCCTCGACCAGGTTCCCGACAACGCGCCCGCCTATGCGGGGCTTGCCGGCATGCTGCTCGACGCCGGCGAGACCGAACAGGTCAAGCAGATGGTGGCGCAGGCGCCGGACGGCGTCGCCGCATCGCAGGACCTGGCCTCGGTGAAAGCGCGACTGGAACTGGCGGAAAAGGTCTCCGGGCTCGGCGATCCGGCGGAAATGGAACGGCGGCTCGCCAGTCATCCCGACGATCACGACGCGCGGTTCGACCTGGCCCAGGTGCGCAACGCGCTTGGGGACCGCGAGGGCGCGGCCGACCTGCTGCTGGAAATCATGGCGAGGGACCGCGAGTGGCGCGAGGATGGCGCACGGCTGGAACTCCTGAAGTTCTTCGAGGCTTGGGGGGCGACGGATCCGGCGACGCTGAAGGCGCGCCGCAAGCTGTCGAGCATCCTGTTTCGTTGAGCGCGAACGCCGAACGCCCTTGAGATCGGCATCTCCTGCTTTAGATTGTTCTCGCAGGGGACGTCGGGGAAGGTTCGCAACGAAAGCAATGCAGGCAGGTAACAGGACATACCGTTCAGCGCGGGACATTCCGGAGGTCGTTCCGGTGTTTCCGCTTTCGGGCGCGCTGCTTCTGCCGGGCGGCCAGATGCCGCTCAATATCTTCGAGCCGCGTTACCTGGAAATGGTCGACGCGGCGATGCGCGGCGACCGCGTCATCGGCATGATCCAGCCGCGGTTCGGCGCCGACGCCGGCAACCCGGACAAGCCCAATCTCTGCGCCGTCGGCTGTCTCGGCCGCATCGCCTCGTTCGCCGAGACCGGCGACGGGCGCTACATCATCTCGCTGCACGGCATCTGCCGTTTCCGCGTCGCCGAGGAACTGGCGGCGCGCACGCCGTTCCGGCAATGCCGTATCGCCTCCTTCGTCACCGACCTCGATTGCGGCAGCGAGGCCGAATGCGTCGACCGCGCCGCCTTGCTGCGGGTATTCCGCGCCTATCTCGACGCCAACGAGCTGGAGGCGGACTGGGACAGCGTGCAGAAGGCCGGCAACGAGACGCTGGTCAACGCACTCTCCATGATGTCGCCCTACGGGCCGGCGGAAAAGCAGGCGCTGCTGGAAGCGCCGGACCTGAAAAGCCGGGCCGACACGCTGATCGCGATCACCGAGATGGCCCTGGCGCGCGACACGGATGACTTCGCCGGCACGCTGCAATAGGTTCGGGGCGCAACAGGACCGAGCGGGGCGGCGCGATGGCGGAACAGACGACGGAACGGGGCGACGAGATCGATCCGAAACTGCTGGACCTCCTCGTCTGCCCGCTCACCAAGGGGCCGCTCAAATTCGACCCCGAACGCTGCGAACTGATCTCGGAAAAGGCGAAGCTCGCCTATCCGGTCCGCGGCGGAGTGCCGATCCTGCTGCCGTCGGAGGCGCGTTCGCTCGACAATCCGTGATCGTGGATTACGCTGGATCCCGAAACGAATCGGGAAGGCGCGACGTGGACGGCAATCCGAGGTCCAGACGCGGGCGGGAAAAGCGCGAGGCGCTGGTTCAGGCGGCGGCCGAACTGTTCTGGACGCGCGGCTTCGAGGCGACAAGCCTCGCCGACATCGCGGCGGCGGCCAAGGTGCCGCTCGGAAACGTCTACTACTACTTCAAAACCAAGGCAGTTCTCGCGCGGGCGGTGGCCGATCTCTTCGTGACGCAGACCGAAACGCTGATCGATGACGTGCGCGCCGAAACGCCGGAACCGCGCCAGCGGCTGAAAACGCTGGTGGCGCGGTTGCAGGCGTCGCAGCCAAGCCGGTTGAGACATGGCTGCCCGATCTTCTCGGCGGTGCGCGATTTCCGCCCGACCTTGCCGGAGCAATCGGCGCGGGCGGCGGAAAGCTTCTCGCTGCTGACCGGCTTCGTCGCGACCGAACTGGGCCGCACGGGCCTCAGACCCTCGCTGGCGCTGTCGCGGGCACGGGCGGCGATTGCCGACTGGCAGGGATCGATCGCGCTGGCGCATGCGCTTGGCGAGCCGCCGGTGCTGGCCGAGTGCTTCCTGCGGATGGATCGGACGCTCGCTGCGAACGGCTAGGCCCCTGCCTCGGCCAGCAGCCGCTCAAATGTGGCGCGGATGGCAGGCGGCGTGCGGCGGGCAACGAAGCGACCGACACGTTCATAGCGTTCCGGCTCCGGCGCATCGGCGGCTTTCGCCGCCATACGGGCCCAGACGGCGAGGAAGAGGACCAGGCCGGTCAACTGCATGAAATCATGCGCCAGAACGCTGGTGTCCTTCGCCTCGCGGACGATATCGCGCGCCTTTTCCCAGAGGTCTGCGGCCTCGCGCAGGGCGTCTGAACCGGTTTGCGCGGCGATGCCGGAAATCAGGTCGGCGAAGGCCTCCGCTCCGGTACCCGTGCGCAGGCCGCGTGCGGCGAGGGCGCCGGCATGGATGCCGTTGGCGCCCTCGTAGATGGCGGTGATGCGGGCGTCGCGGCAGGTCTGCTCGACGCGATATTCGCGCAGATAGCCATAGCCGCCGAGCACCTGCACGCCGAGTTCGGCGGCGCGCATGCCGGCCTCGGTGCAAAACACCTTGCCGACCGGGGTGAGGAACTCGACCAGATCCGGGTTCTCGCCCGTTTCGAGGATGACGAGGGCGAGATGGGCGATGGCGCGGGCGCCAAGCGCCAGGGAATCCATCTCGTCGAGCATGCGGCGGACGTCGGTATGCCGGTCGATCGTCGCCGGCTGCCCGTCCGCGCCGCGGCCCTGCACGCGCTCGGCGGCGTAGGATCGAGCGATGTCGAAGGCGCGCGACGCATGCGCCGCGCCCTGCAGCGACACATCGAGGCGGGCATGGTTCATCAGCGTGAACATGCCTTTCAGGCCCTCGCCGGGATTTCCGATCAGTTCGGCTTCAGCGCCGTCGAAGACCATCTGGCAGGTGGGCGAGGCGTGCAGTCCCATCTTCTCCTCGATGCGGGCGGGCTTGACCGCGTTGCGCGAGCCGTCGTCGCGGTGCGACCGGCAGAGAAACAGGGACAGGCCCTTGATGCCGTCGTCGGAGGTGCGGGCGAGGACGAGATGCAGGATGCCGGGGCTCAGATCCTGATCGCCGCCCGAAATGAAGATCTTCTCGCCGTCGATGCGCCAGCCATCGACGGTTTCGGCCGCCTTGCAGCGGATGCGCGACAGGTCGGACCCGGCGCCGGGCTCGGTCAGGCACATGGTGGCGAGCCAATCGCCGGCGACAAGCGGCGGGATCATTCGCGCCTTCTGATCGTCGGTGCCGAAATGCAGGATCGTGCGGATCGCGCCCGGCACGAGGCCGGCGACCATCTGGAAGGAGTGGCAGGCGCCGGAGAAGATCTCGCTGACGATGGCGGAAACCGCGCCGCCCATCGCCTGACCGCCGAATTCCTCCGGCGCGGTGAGGCCGGGCCAGCCCTGTTCCACCCATGCGGCATAGACTCTGCCGAAGCCGTCCGGCATGCGGACGCGGCCGTTTTCCAGACGGCATCCCTGCACGTCGCCGGGTTCGTCCAGCGGCGCGATCTCGGCTTCCGCGAAGACGGCGAAATGGGTGGCGAGTTCGGCAGTTAGCGCGGAATCCCATCCGGGAATGCGGGCCGCGCCGGCTATCTCCTCCAGGGAGAACAGGATGTCGGCCACGGGGGCGGCGAAGGGCTTCATCGTTTCATCCTCATATCCGGATCACCGCCGGATCGGCGGCGGCGTAGAGCCGTTCCAGCAGAGCGGCGCGCCGGGTCAGCAGCTTGCGGGCGTTGAGATTGCCCTTGGCGGTGACCTCGCCGTCGCCGAGAGACGGCGGCTCGGCCAGCACCAGCGCGCGGGCGACGCGGGTCGACGAGCCGGTCGCCTTTTCGGCCCACAGGCCGAGGCGTTGCGCAAGGTCCTCGAACAGTCCCGGATCGGTCAAGGCGCCATCGATCTCGCCGGGCCGGTAACCGGCGGCGGCCAACGCCTGGCGGTCGGGCACGATCATCAAGCCGATGTCGGAGCGGTCGTGACCTGTGACAACCAGATCGGCGGCGAGCGGCGCAAGGCAGGCGAGAACATCGAGCCGCAGTGACGGCGCGCGCACCCAGGTGCCGGTCAGGAGCTTGAAATCCTCGGAGATTCGGCCGTCGAAGCGCAATCCCGCCTCGGGTCTTTCGGGATCGACGAAGCGCATGGCGTCGCCGGTGATGAAATAGCCTTCCTCGTCGAAGCTTTCCGCCGACTTTTCAGGATTCCGGAAGTAGCCGGTCATGACGTTCGGGCCCTTGACGCGGATCTCGTAGCGCATTTCGGCGTCGGGGATCAGCTTGGCGGTGACGCCGGTCATCGGCACGCCGACGATGCCGGAACCGGCCGCCGGCTCGTGCTGTATCAGGCAGGCAGGCGCTGTCTCGGTGAGGCCCCAACTCGAAATCATCAGCGGGATCGAGCCCTTCACTTCCATCGCCATCTCCTCGAAGCCCTGCCAGACATCCTGCGGCAGCGAGGCGCCGGCGTAGAAGACCAGATCGAGATCGGCGAAGAAGCGGCGGCGCAAGCCGTCGTCGGCGCGGAGCGCGCCAAGCAGCATGGAGTAGCCGACCGGCACGTTGAAGGAGAGAGTGCCGGTGACCATGGCGAGGTTTTCCAGCGTGCGGTCGAACAGGCCCTTCACCGGCTTGCCGTCGTCGATATAGAGGCTGCCGCCATTGGAAAGCATCATGTTGAAGTTGGCGCTGCCGCCGAAGACGTGGTTCCAGGGCAGCCAGTCGACGATCACCGGCGGGCGCTCGCGCAGGAAGGGCAGCGCGTCGGCGTTCTGGGTCTGGTTCACGCACATCATGCGGTGGGTCGTCGGCACGCCCTTTGGCTGCGAGGTCGAGCCGGAAGTCATCAGGATCTTGACGACCGTATCGGGGCCGACGGCGGCATGGGCCGCGTCGATGTCGACGCTTGCGTCGCCCTTCAGCAGATCGTCGAAGGGCGTGGCCCGCGACGATCCGGGCCGGCTGGCGACGATCTCGATGTCCTGCAGCGCGGGAAGGGCGATGGCGTCCGCATAGCGGTCGGCGTCGACGGCATAGGCGAGCGCCGGGCGCACCAGTTCGATCACATGGACGAGCCGATCATGGGCGCCGGGGATCAGCGCATATTGCTCGGCGACGGGAACGACGGGAATGCCGGCATACTGCGCGGCGAGCGCCAGCAGGCCGTGATCGACGCCGTTGCCCGACATGACCAGGACCGGCGTGTCGGCGTTCAGGCCGCGTCCGAGCAGCGACGAGGCGATGGCGCGAACCTTCTGCAACGCCGAGACGTAGGTCTCCGCGCGCCAGCCGGGGCCGGAGCGCTCGGCGAGGAAGACGCGATCCGGCGCCTCGGCCGCCCATGTGTGCAGCCAGTCGCCGGTGGTTTCGGCGACGGGGCCGAGCGGATGGGCGGAGGTGAGCAGGACGGAGCCGTCGGCGCGGACTTCGCGGCGGACACGATGGGGCCGAAAGGATGCGGTCACTGTTCATCTCCCGCGGTGGCGAACTCGATGGTTCGCATCGCTTCGATCAGCGCGGCCAGCCGATCCGGATCGAGGCCGGAGAGCAGCTTTTTCTCGTGCGCCCGCGCGGCGGCCATTGCCTTAACGCACAGGTCTTCGCCGTCTGGCGTGGCGCGGAGCGCATGGCTGCGGCGGTCGGTGGCGGAGGGATTGCGGATGATCAGGCCGGCCTTTTCGAGATCGTCCACGATGACGACGAGGTTGGAGCGCTCGACGGCGAGCGCGCCGGCAAGCTGGGTCTGGCTGAGATCGGGATTGTCGACGATCAGGATCAGCGCCGTGAAGGTGATCATGCGCAGGCCGAAAGGCTGCAACGTGCGGGCGAGATCGGCCTGCACGACGTTGGAAGCGCGCTTGATGGAGTAGCCGGCAAGGCCGCGCAGCGTCTCGTCCGACACGCCCGGCGGCGTTGCCGCGTCCTCCACACGGTTGACGGCTGTCTTCGCCATGGGTTCCTCCTCCCGCGAATGCGGCAATCCGATATCATGCATAACTGTTATATACAATAACAATTATTGCGGATTAAGCCGTCGGGGCAGAGCCCGCCGCCCGGTCAGGGCAGCAGGAACAGGGTGATGGCGGGGAAGAGAACCAGGATCGCGACGCGAACGATGTCGGAGGCGACGAAGAACATCACGCTTCTGTAGGTTTGCGACATCGGCGTCTCCCGGTCCATCGCGTTGATGATGAACAGGTTCATGCCGACGGGCGGGGTGATCAGGCCGACCTCCACGACGATCAGCACGAGGATGCCGAACCAGATCGCCACGTGTTCGGGCGTCATGCCGAAGTCGAGCGCGGCGATGACCGGGAAGAAGATCGGGATCGTCAGCAGGATCATCGACAGCGAATCCATCAGGCAGCCGAAGATCATGTAGAAGACCAGGATCAGCGTCAGCACGATCCACGGGCTGTAGCCCAGGCCGACGACGAAATTCGACAGTTCCTGCGGCACCTGGGACAGCGCCAGGAAGGAGTTGTAGAAGCTCGCGCCGAGCACGATGAAGAAGATCATCGCGGTCGACATGGCGGTCGAGAGGATCGAGTCGACGAAGACCTTGCGGTTGAGATTTCCGGAGACCAGGGCGATCAGCCCGGTGCCGGCGGCGCCGACGGCGGCGCCTTCCGTCGGCGTGAACCAGCCGAGATAGATGCCGCCGACCACGACGGTGAAGACGATGAGCACGGGCCAGACGTCGAGCAGCGCCCGGAAACGCTCCGGATAGGAAACGCGCTCGCGCGTTCCCGCGGCGTCGGGATAGAGGCGGACATAGATCGAGATGGTGATGATGTAGCCGAGGGCGGCCAGCACGCCCGGAACGAAGGCGGCGAGGAACAGCTTGGCGATGTTCTGCTCGGTCAGGATCGCGTAGATGACGAGAATCACCGAAGGCGGAATGAGAATGCCGAGCGTGCCGCCGGCGGCGAGCGTGGCGGTTGAGAAGCCGCCGGAATAGCCGTAGCGGCGCAGTTCCGGCAGGGCGACGCGGCTCATCGTGGCGGCGGTGGCGAGCGAGGAACCGCATATGGCGCCGAAACCGGCGCAGGCGCCGATCGCCGCCATGGCGACACCGCCGCGGCGATGGCCGAGCCAGCTTTCAGCCGCCTTGAACAGCGACGACGACATGCCCGACAACGTGGCGAACTGGCCCATCAGCAGGAACATCGGGATGATCGACAGCGAATAGGACGAGAAGGTCGAGTAGGTCTCGGTCTTCAGCTTGGCGAGGAACATGGTCGAGCCGCCCATCGACAGATAGAGGCCGCCTATGCCGCACGCCATCATCGCGAGCCCGATCGGGGCGCGCAGGAAGATCATGACGAGGAGGATCGGGAACGAAATGTATCCCAGTTCGAGCATGCTCAATGCGACGGTCCTTCGGATCTGGGCATGTAGTGGCCACCCGTCACCAGGCCGGCGACACGGGCGAAGGCGCAATAGACGGCGACGATGACGGCAGTCACCGACGCGAAGAAGCTGGCGGCATAGGCCCACCAGATCGGAAACTGCAGCAGAAAGGTCGTTTCGCCATTGGCGTACTTGCCGGCGAGGCCTTCATAGAGGCGCCAGCTGATCAGGACGAGGAGCGCGGCGAGCGCGACTTCCCAGAAGGCGACGATGACGCGGTTGACGGCAGCCGGCAGCATCCCGGTGAACACGTCCACCGTGGCGTGGCCGCCATGCAGCTGGCAGATCGGAAAAAAGGAGAAGATGGCGAAGGCGATGCCCGCCTCGACGATCTCGAAATCGCCTTTCACCGGGCCGAAACCGGTCAGGAACGCCGCGAAACCGGGCAGGAAGCCGGTCATGAATTCGGAGTGGCCGAGCGTGTTGAAACCGCGGCCGATGACGCTGATGCAGGTCAGGAGCACAATCGCAGAGAGGACAAGCCCGCCAGCGATCGCCATCGTGCGGGCCAGCCATTCCATTGTCCGGAGCATGAACGGCACCCTCCCCAGGTCCCCGCATGAAAGAAACGGCTCCGGGACGTCAACGCCCCGGAGCCGTCAGATTATCAGTTGGCCGTGTACTTGGCGATCAGCGAACGGGCTTCCTCGAGAAGCGCGGTGCCGTCGAGGCCCTTCTCGTCCATTTCCTTGACCCAGGCGTCGATCGTCGGCTGCGACGCGTCGCGCCATGCCTGGATTTCTTCCGGGGACAATTCGATGATGTTGTTGCCGCGATCGACGCCGATCTTGCGCGACGGCTCGTCATATTCCTGCATCGTCTTGCCGGCGAAAGCCGAGAATTCGAGGCCGGAATTGGCGTCGATGACGGCCTTGAGATCGTCGGGAAGGCTGTCGTACTTCGCCTGGTTCATCGCGAAGATGAAGGAGGTCGTGTAGAGCGAGGCGCCCGGGAACTCGGTGTGATTGCCGACCAGTTCGGACACCTTGAGCGCGCCGGTGACTTCCCACGGAATGACGGTCGCGTCGATCACGCCCTTCGACAGCGCTTCCGGCACGGCCGGAACCGGCATGCCGACCGGCGTCGCGCCGAGCGACGAGAACAGCATGTTGGTGACGCGGGTCGGGGCGCGCAGCTTGACGCCGTTCAGGTCGGCGACGGTCTTGATCGGAGCCTTGGAGTGGATGATGCCGGGGCCATGGACCCACACGCCGATGACGTGGAAATCCTTGAAGTCCTGGTCGAGCATTTCCCGCGAGGCGATATCCCAATAGGCCTTCGAGGTGGCCTCGGCATTGGTCATCATGAAGGGAAGCTCGAACACCTCGGCGCGCGGGAAGCGGCCGGGGGTGTAGCCGGCGACGGTCCAGACGATATCGGCGACGCCGTCAATGGCCTGGTCGATCAGTTCCGGCGGAGTGCCGCCGAGCTGCATCGAGGGAAAACGCTGGATCTTGATGCGGCCGGCGGACTCGGCCTCGATCTTGTCGGCCCAAACGTCGAGCACGTATTTCGGGATGTTGGCCTGGGCCGGCAGGAACTGGTGCATCCGAAGAGTCACTTCCTGGGCCTCGGCAGGATTGGAGCCGACACCGGCGCCGAACGCCAGGGCCGCGGCGCCCGCAAGGGCGAGAAAATTTCTACGCATGAAGTTCATGGGGTTACCTCCTCCGTTTTGAACCCGTCAGGCGGTTTAGCCGCCTTTGGCATTAAAGCGCTACAGTTTTTTTGCCCCATAGCGAAATTTTCGTAACATGTTAAGCGTGACCCGCGTGGCCGGAGACGGCTCCTCCAGCACGATCGAACGATAGAGCCAATCAACCAGATCATGCCAGTCCTCCGGCGGCTTCGACCGCACGACGGCGCATCCGATGGTTGTTCGCGGGTTATTCCGCCGGACCTATCGCCAGTTCGACGGGGTCGAGCCCGTCGATGCCGCCGGTGATGCGGTCGCCGGCGGCGACGGGGCCGACGCCGGCCGGCGTGCCTGTCATGATCAGGTCGCCCGGCGCCAGGTGATAGAAGCCGGACAGGTGGCTGACGATTTCCCCGACCTTCCAGATCATGTCGTCGAGGGACGCGTCCTGTTTCGTCTCGCCATTGACTTCGAGATGGATGCGCTGGCCGCCGATCGCGCCGAAATCGGCGACCTTGGTGATCGGCGCGAAGACGGCGGAGTTCTCGACGTCCTTGCCGAGATCCCACGGGCGCTGTTTCGCGCGTTCGGCGAGTTGCAGGTCGCGGCGCGTCATGTCGAGGCCGCAGGCAAAGCCGTAGATCGCGGCCATGGCTTCCTCGCGTGTCGCCTTGAACACCGGCTTGCCGATCGCCAGCACCAGTTCCATCTCGTAATGGAAATTGGCCGTGCCCGGAGGATAGGGGATCGTCGCGCCGCTGGGCGTTGCGGCGGACGGCGACTTGGTGAAATAGAACGGCGCCTCGCGGTCGACCTCGACGCCCATCTCGGCGGCGTGGGCGGCGTAGTTGCGGCCGACGCAGAAGATGCGGCGCACCGGGTACCGGGCGCCCTCGCCGCTGACCGGAACGGTCTTCACCTCGGGCGCATCGAACAGGAGACGGGTCATCGCGGGCGTTCCTCGTAGTAGCGCGGCCGCGCCTGCGGCGGCCGGTCGTCAAGGCTGAATGAGGAACGCATCCTTCGCCTCCCCGATGATATAGTATGTATTCTTATGATCGGCCTGCTTGTCAATCATGACGCGGTTCGTATCATGAACACGCGCGAGGAGGCTACGATGTCCGATATCCATGAGATGCCCGGCCACCTGATCCGCCGGCTGAACCAGATATCGGTGGCGATCTTCTCCGACCGCATGGCGCGGGAGGGGATGGACCTGACGCCGGTGCAGTTCGCGGCGCTGGCGGCAATCGAATCCGATCCCGGCATCGACCAGGCAACGCTTGCCGCGACAATCGCCTATGACCGCGCGACGATCGGCGGCGTGGTCGACCGGCTGGAGCAGAAAGGTCTGATCGAGCGCTTCGTCAGCGAGAAGGACAGGCGCGCGCGGACGCTGCGGCTGACCGCGAAGGGAAAGGCGCTGCTCACGCGAGCGCGGCCGGCGGTGCGGGACCTGCAGGCGGACATTCTCGCCGGGCTCGACGCGGCTGAACGGACGCAGATCGTCGCACTGCTGAAGAAGGCGACGGATGCCGGGAACGGGCTGGCGCGGGCGCCAATGGCGCCGACCGGGCGGGGCGGCGCCGCGGAAAGCTGAAGCGGGGACATCGCGGGCAAAGAGGGAACGGAATACCCGCCGACCGGATTGCGATGACGCCGGGCGCAATCGCCGCTGCCCTTCGTCTTGGCGGCTAGCCCGCGTTGAAGTCGGACATGGCGTCGAAAACGAGGTCGCGCAGCCGAACGGCCAGGGGGTTCATCGACTGGTTGCGGCGCGAGATCAGATGGTAGGGATTGATGATGATCGGCTCCTCCAGATCGCATGCTATCAGGCCGTTGCCGGTTCCGTCGGGGGCGAGCAGGTCGGCGACTTCGCGCGAGGTCGGCGCGATCGCATCCGTCGACGAAAGATACGCGATCATCACGAGCAGTGAAGTCGTGTTGACGATTTCGCCCGGCAGCGCGATGCCGCCATTCAGGAACGCCTCCTCCACAGCCAGCCGCATGGGCGTGCGCGGCGCCTGGATCACCCATTCGTAGCGGGAAAGATCCTCGAGCTTCAGCGGTCCGCCACCGGCGAGCGGATGGCCCTGGCGAACAAGGAAACGGATGACCTCGACCCGGCCGCGGCGCACCGTGAACTGGCGCGCATCGATGCCCGCCGGAATGCGCGACAGGACGAAGTCGTAGTCGCCGCGCAGCAGCCCGTCGATCAGCACATCGCTCGGCGCGACGTCGACATGGATGTCGGCGCCAGCCGCCATCTTCTTCAGTTCCTGGATCGCGGGCACGACAAAGCCCACGGCGCCGCCCGTGACCGATCCCACGCGCACGGTGCCGGCGCGGCCGGCGAGAACGGAGCCGACCTCCTGCAGCGTCTGGTCGAGGCTGCGCAGCAATTCGCCGGCGTTGCGCGCCAGCGTCTCGCCGATCGTCGTCGGCGTCATGCCCTTCGGGTGGCGCTGGAAGGCCGGAGTGCCGAGCACGCGCTCGACATGCGCTAGCGCGCGCGAGGCGGCCGGCTGCGTCAGGGAAAGCCGTTCGGCGGCGAGCGCGAGCTGGCCGGTCTCATGGATGGCCTGGATCAACCGGAAGTCCCGGATCTGCAGTCTGTGCGCCTGGTTCAGCATGTTCTGCTTATCAAAACTGGTATGCAGATTGTCAATCTAATTAATTGAACCGCAATCGACGACGCTATTACGGTCCCGGCCGGATCTGCGGATCCATAATGGGCGTCGCTGGCCAGGAGCTTTGGGAGGCGGGCGGACGCGAAACTCTTGGGAGGAATTTATGAGGAAACTGATTTCCCTGATGACCACGCTTGCCCTCGGCGCGGGTCTCTTCGCCGCACCGGCGTATGCGCAGGACAAGGGCATCGTCGGCATCGCAATGCCGACCAAGTCGTCGACCCGCTGGATTTCCGACGGCGAAAGCATGGTCAAGGAATTCGAGTCGCGCGGTTACGGAACCGATCTGCAGTTCGCCGAGGACGACATCCCGAACCAGCTGGCCCAGATCGAGAACATGGTGACCAAGGGCGCGAAGGTTCTCGTGGTCGCCGCCATCGACGGCACGACGCTTTCCGACATTCTCGAGAAGGCCCACGAGGCCGGCGCCAAGGTCTTTGCCTATGACCGCCTGATCCGCGGCTCGGCAAATGTCGACTATTACGCGACCTTCGACAATTTCAAGGTCGGCGTGCTGCAGGCCGAGTCCCTGGTGAAGGGCCTCAAGGAGCGCTTCCCGGACGTCAAGCCGTGGAACGTGGAACTCTTCGGCGGCTCGCCGGACGACAACAACGCCTTCTTCTTCTACGACGGCGCGATGAGCGTGCTGCAGCCGATGATCGACTCCGGCGAGATCGCCATTCCGTCGGGCCAGATGGGCATGGACACGGTCGGAACGCTGCGCTGGGACGGCGCGGTCGCACAGGCCCGCATGGATAACCTGCTGTCGGCCAACTACACCGACAAGAAGGTCAACGCCGTGCTGTCGCCCTATGACGGCCTGTCGCGCGGCATCATCTCGTCGCTCAAGGGCGTCGGTTACGAGCCGGGTCCGGAAATGCCGATTGTCACCGGCCAGGATGCCGAGGTTCCATCGGTGAAGGCGATGATCGCCGGCGAGCAATACTCGACGATCTTCAAGGACACCCGCGATCTCGCGGCCAAGACCGCCGACATGGTCGATGCCGTCATGCAGGGCAAGGAGCCCGAGGTGAACGACACCAAGACCTACGACAACGGCGTGAAGGTCGTGCCGTCCAACCTGCTGACGCCCTACACCGTCGGCAAGGACGACATCCAGAAGCTCCTGGTCGACTCCGGGTACATAAAGGCCGAAGATCTCCAGTAAAAACTGCGACGGGGGCGGCATCCAGGCCGCTCCCGCAATCTTCAGGGATTTCGGCCAGGTTCGCTGCCGGCCGGAACCTCGAACGGCGCGGCACAAGCGCCGAGGCGGTTGTCGGAGCGCTGCCCGCAAGGCCCGACATCGCGCATAAACGGGAGGCGATTTGGCGGACATGCAGCCCATACTCGAAATGCACAGCATCACGAAGACGTTTCCGGGCGTAAAGGCGCTGGAGAACGTCAATCTCACGGTGATGCCGGCCGAGATTCACGGAGTGGTCGGCGAAAACGGCGCCGGCAAGTCGACCCTGATGAAGGTGCTCTCGGGCGTCTATCCCTGCGGTGAATACGAGGGTGACATCCGTTTCGAGGGCAAGGACCGCGCCTTTTACTCCATCGCGGACAGCGAGGAATGCGGCATCATCATCATCCACCAGGAGCTGGCCCTCGTGCCGCTCCTGTCGATAGCCGAGAACCTCTTTCTCGGACACGAGACCGCGCGCTTCGGCGTCATCGACTGGTTCGATGCCTTCGGGCGGACCAGGGAACTGCTCGCGAAGGTCGGCCTGAAGGAAAACCCGAACACGCTGATCGAGAGCATCGGCACCGGCAAGCAGCAACTGGTCGAGATCGCCAAGGCGCTGAACAAGAAAGTGAAGCTGCTGATCCTCGACGAGCCGACATCGAGCCTCAACGAGCACGATTCCGACGCGCTTCTCGCGCTGCTGAAGGAATTCAGGGCGCAGGGCATTTCCTCGATCCTGATCACCCACAAGCTGAACGAGGTGCTCAAGGTCGCCGACCGCATCACCGTCCTGCGCGACGGATCGACCGTCGACACGATGGAATGCGCCGGCGGCAGCGTCGACGAGGACCGGATCATCCGCGCCATGGTCGGCCGGCCGCTTTCGGATCGCTATCCGCCGCGCCATGCGACCATCGGCGAACCGGTCCTCGAAGTGGAGGACTGGCATGTCTATCATCCGCTTCACCACGACCGCGAGGTGATCAAGGGCGTGAGCCTGAACGTGCGCGCCGGCGAAGTGGTCGGAATCGCCGGCCTGATGGGCGCGGGACGCACAGAACTCGCCATGTCGCTGTTCGGGCGCTCCTGGGGGCAGCGCATCAGCGGCACGGTGCGCATGCACGGCAGGCCGGCCGACGTGTCGTCGATCCCCAAGGCCACCAGAGCGGGGCTCGCCTATGTCACGGAGGATCGCAAGACCTACGGCCTCGTGCTGATCGACGACATCAAGCACAATACGACGCTCGCCAATCTGGGCGGCGTTTCGAACCGCGGGGTGATCGACGACCACAAGGAACTGGCGGTCGCCAACAAGTACCGCCGCGACCTGAGGATCCGCTCGTCCGGCGTCTACCAGCAGACGGTCAACCTGTCGGGCGGCAACCAGCAGAAGGTCGTGCTCGCCAAGTGGCTGTTCTCGGGCCCCGAGGTGCTGATCCTCGACGAGCCGACACGCGGCATCGATGTCGGCGCGAAATACGAGATCTACGGGATCATCAACACGCTCGCCGAACAGGGCAAGGCGGTGATCGTGATCTCGTCCGAACTGCCCGAACTGCTCGGCATCTGCGACCGCATCTACGTGATGAACGAGGGCGCGTTCGTGGCCGAAATGCCCGCGAAGGAAGCTTCGCAGGAAAAGATCATGCGGGCGATCATGAAATCCTGGGAGAACTGAAATGACAGACGTGACCGTCACGACCCGCCCGAAGCCGGACCTGATGCGCTTCGTGAAGGCGAATATCCGCGACTACGCGCTGCTCCTGTCGCTGCTCGCGATCATGGTCTTCTTCCAGTTCTCGACCAACGGCACGCTGTTCATGCCGGTGAACATGACGAACATCATCCTGCAGAACAGCTATATCGTCATCATGGCGCTCGGCATGCTGCTGGTCATCGTCGCCGGGCATATCGACCTCTCGGTCGGCTCGGTGTCGGGCTTCATCGGCGCTGTCGCCGCCGTGCTGATGGTGCAGTGGAAGGTCGACATCGCGGTGTCGGTCGTCGTCTGCCTGGCGCTTGGCGCCCTGATCGGCGGGGTGCAGGGCTATTTCACCGCCTATCACAAGATCCCGGCCTTCATCGTCACGCTGGCCGGAATGCTGATCTACAAGGGACTTGCGCTGACCGTGCTCGGCGGCGCGTCGGTCGGACCGTTCCCGAAGACCTTCCAGCTCCTGTCGTCCGGCTATGTGCACGACCCGTTCGCCTTCGAGATCGCCGGAAAGCCGTTCAACCTGCTCGCGCTCCTGCTCGGCGTCCTTGTCACCGTGCTGATCGTCTGGGCCAATTTCCGGGAGCGCAGGGGGCAGCAGGAACACGGCCTCGCCGAAGAGCCCAACATCATCTTCTACGGGCGCAACATCCTGATCGCGGCCGGCTTCCTCGGATTCGCGGCCCTGATGGCGAGCTACAAGGGTCTTCCCAACGTTCTCATCGTCATGTTCGTGCTGATCGCGCTGTTCGTCTTCATAACCACCCGCACCACCTTCGGCCGCCGCATCTATGCGATGGGCGGAAACCAGAAGGCGGCCAAGCTCTCCGGCATCAACACGGAGCGGCTGACGTTCCTGACCTTCGCGATCATGGGCGCGCTCGCCGCGCTTGCGGGTCTGATCTTCGCGGCGCGGCTGAACGTGGCGACGCCGAAGGCCGGCGTCGGCTTCGAGCTCGACGTCATCGCCGCCTGCTTCATCGGCGGCGCGGCGACGACGGGCGGCGTCGGCAAGGTCGTCGGCGCGGTGATCGGCGCCTTCATCATGGGCGTGATGAACAACGGCATGTCGATCATGGGGATCGGCATCGACTGGCAACAGGTGATCAAGGGCGCGGTGCTGATGCTCGCCGTGTTCCTGGACGTCTACTACAAACAAAAACAGGCGTGACCGCAGACCGGCGCCGCCGAAAAGCGGCCGCGTCCGGCAAGGCCGATTTCCTGTTCGAGGTCAAGAAGATGAGTTTCAAGCCCGCCCAGTGGCCGAGAACGTTGCGCAGCCAGGAATGGTATGGCGGCACCTCGCGCGACACGATCTACCATCGCGGCTGGATGAAGAATCAGGGCTATCCGCACGACCTGTTCGACGGGAGACCGGTGATCGGCATCCTCAACACCTGGTCGGACCTGACGCCCTGCAACGGTCATCTTCGCGAACTGGCCGAAAAAGTGAAGGCCGGCGTCTGGGAGGCCGGAGGTTTTCCGGTCGAGGTGCCGGTCTTCTCGGCCTCCGAAAACACGTTTCGCCCGACCGCGATGATGTTCCGCAATCTCGCGGCTCTTGCCATCGAGGAGCAGATGCGCGGCCAGCCGATCGACGGCGCGGTGCTGCTGGTCGGCTGCGACAAGACCACGCCGAGCCTGCTGATGGCCGCCGCATCCACGGACCTGCCGTCGATCGTGGTCACCGGCGGACCGATGCTGAACGGCTGGTTCCACGGCGAACGCATCGGCTCGGGCACGCATCTGTGGATATTCTCCGAGGCCGTGAAGGCCGGCGAGATGACGCAGGCCGAGTTCCTGGAGGCGGAAGCCTCGATGTCGCGCTCATCGGGCACCTGCAACACGATGGGAACGGCGTCGACCATGGCGTCGATGGCCGAGGCGCTCGGCATGGCGCTTTCCGGCAACGCCGCCATTCCCGCCGTCGACAGCCGCCGCCGCCTGATGGCGCAGCTGACCGGCCGCCGCATCGTGCAGATGGTCAAGGACGACCTGAAGCCGTCGGACGTGATGACCAAACAGGCCTTCGAGAACGCGATCCGGACCAATGGCGCGATCGGCGGCTCCACCAATGCCGTTGTCCACCTGCTTGCGATCGCCGGCCGCGTCGGCGTCGAACTGACGCTCGACGACTGGGACCGGTGCGGTCGCGACGTTGCGACGATCGTCAACCTGATGCCGTCGGGCAAATACCTGATGGAAGAGTTCTTCTATGCCGGCGGCCTCCCGGTGGTGCTGAAGCGGCTCGGCGAAGCCGGCCTCCTGCACAAGGACGCGCTGACGGTTTCCGGCGAGACGATGTGGGACCAGGTGAAGGAGGCGGTCAACCACAATGAAGACGTGATCCTGCCGGTCGAACAGGCGCTGACGCAGCAGGGCGGGATCGCGGTGTTGCGGGGCAATCTCGCGCCGAAGGGCGCGGTCATCAAGCCGTCCGCCGCGTCGCCTCACCTGATGAAGCATCGCGGCCGCGCGGTCGTGTTCGAGGACATCGACGACTACAAGGCGCGGATCGAGGACGATGCGCTCGATGTCGACGAGACCTGCGTTCTCGTCCTGAAGAATTGCGGTCCGAAAGGCTATCCGGGAATGGCCGAGGTCGGGAACATGGGCCTGCCGCCGAAGGTCCTGAAGAAAGGCATCACCGACATGGTCCGGATCTCGGATGCGCGCATGTCGGGCACGGCCTATGGCACCGTGGTGCTGCACATTTCCCCGGAAGCCGCGTCCGGCGGCCCGCTGGCCGTGGTCCGCGACGGCGACATGATCGAACTCGACGTCGCCGCGCGGCGCATCCATCTCGATATTCCCGACTCCGACATGCGGGAGCGGCTCGCCGCATGGACGCCGCCTCCGGGCCAGCCCGCCTCGGGCTATGCATGGCTGCACCAGCAGCATGTCGAGGGCGCCGACACCGGCGCCGATCTCGACTTCCTGAAGGGTTGCCGCGGCGCGCCGGTCGGAAGGGACTCGCACTGATGTCGATGAAGATCGCGCTCGCCGGCATCGGCAAGATCGCCCGCGACCAGCACGTGCCGTCGATCGCCGCCTCGCCCGACTGGGAGCTGGCGGCGACTGTCTCGCGCCATGGCACGGTCAAGGGCGTCGAGGGTTTCGCGGATCTCGACACGCTGCTCGCCGCCCGGCCGGATATCGGTGTGATCTCGCTCTGCATGCCGCCGGTCCCGCGCTTCGACTACGCGGCAAGGGCGATAAAGGCCGGCTGTCACGTGATGCTGGAAAAGCCGCCGGGCGCGACCCTGTCGGAATGCCATGCGCTCGAGAAGATGGCGCGCGAGGCAGGCGTCACGATCTACGCCACATGGCATTCGCGGGAAGCCGCCCGGGTCGCCGCCGCCAAGGCGTGGCTCCACGACAAGACGCTGCGGCGCCTGACGGTGACCTGGAAGGAGGATGTCCGGCGCTGGCATCCCAGACAGGAATGGATATGGCAGGCCGGCGGCCTGGGCGTGTTCGATCCCGGTATCAACGCGCTGTCGATCGTCACCGAGATCCTGCCCGTCCCGATCCACCTGGCCGCGGCCGTCCTCGAATTCCCGGAAAACCGCGACACGCCGATCGCGGCTTCGCTCGGTTTCGCCCATCCCGGCGGCGCCGACGTCTCGGCGGTTTTCGACTGGCGGCAGGACGGCGACCAGGTCTGGACCATCGAAGCGGTGACGGATGCGGGCATCATGGTCCTGTCAGAGGGCGGCGCGAGGCTCGCGATCGACGGGAAGGAGTTGGACGACGAGAACGACTGCCACGGCTCGCCGCTTCAGGGCGAGTATCCGCGCCTTTACGCGAACATGGCCGCGCTTGTTCGCCGGGGAGGGATCGACATGGATCTCGCGCCGATGGCGCATGTCGCCGACGCGTTCCTGCTCGGGCGGCGGGTCGCAGTCGAACCCTTCAACGAGTGAGATGGACGTGTCCGCAAACGCAGCTGTCGATGAAGTGGACTGGATTGCCGCGGACTGGGGCACGACGTCGGTGCGCGTCTGGGCGATCAGCGCCGACGGACGGATCGTCGGTCGCGCTTCCTCGCAGGACGGAATGGGCAGGCTCGCGCGCGAAGACTACGAGCCGGCGTTGTTTGGGCTCCTGGAAGGCATGCTTGCGCCGGCGCGATCAGCGCCGGTCCCGGTCATCGTCTGCGGAATGGCCGGCGCGCGACAGGGCTGGCGAGAGGCCGCCTATCGCCAAGTTCCGTGCGGACCGGTCGCTGCCGGGGAGATGACGCCGGTCGAGACCCGCGACAGCCGCGTCGCCGTGCGGATCGTTCCCGGCCTTTGCCAGAGGGATCCGGCCGACGTCATGCGCGGCGAGGAAACGCAGCTTGCCGGGCTGGTTCGCTTGCGCGGCGATGGCGACGCGACGGTCTGCATGCCCGGCACGCACAGCAAGTGGGTCCGCCTGGAGGGCGGCTCGGTCATCTCCTTTATGACCTTCATGACCGGCGAACTGTTTGCGGTTGCGGCCAGCCAGAGCGTCCTGCGCATGTCGGTCGCCGACGACGGGAGCGACGAGAAATCGTTCTTGGACGCAGTCGCGGAAACGTTGGAACATCCGGAACGGCTGACGAGTGCGCTGTTCTCGATACGCTCCGCCTCACTCCTTGGCGATCTGTCTCCCGTGCAGGCCCGGTCGCGCCTGTCGGGGCTGCTGATCGGCGCCGAACTCGCAGCGACGCGGCCGCATTGGCAGAGCGACGCCGTCCGGCTCGTCGGGGCGGAAGAAATCGCGAAAGCTTACGAGGCAGCCCTGAATTTCGCCGGCGCGACGGTGATGCGTGAAGACGCCGAGGAATTGACCCTGGCAGGTCTCGCGCTGGCGCGCAGCCTGATGAGCGAGGGGGCGCCATGAGGCGGAAGCTCGTCGCAATCCTGCGGGGCGTGAGGCCGTCCGAGGTCGAGGCAATCGGCGCGGCGCTGACCGACGCCGGGATCACGATCATCGAGGTGCCACTGAATTCCCCCGAGCCGTTCACCAGCATCGAAAAACTGGCGACGCGCTGCGGCAATGATGCGCTGATCGGCGCCGGAACGGTCCTGTTCGCGAAGGACGTCGTTTCAGTAGCCCGGGCCGGAGGCAGGCTCATCGTGTCGCCGAATTGCGACACGCACGTCATCGCGGCGACGTTGCGCCTGGAGATGGTCTCCATGCCAGGCGTCTTCACGCCGACGGAATGTCTTGCCGCGATCGGCGCCGGGGCTCGCTCCATCAAGCTCTTTCCGGCATCCATCGCCGGCCCCGACGGCCTGAAGGCGATCAGGGCGGTCCTGCCGACAGATATCGAGGTCTACGCGGTCGGCGGCGCCTCCGCGACCAATTTCGCCCGATGGGCGGAGGCCGGCGCGGCCGGCTTCGGCATCGGCACGTCGCTCTACAGACCCGGCGACGACGCAAGAACGGTGGCCGCGCGAGCAAGGGACATCGTCGCCGCCTATGACGCGGCCTTCCGACACGAGGCCATCGTGGCCGTTTGAGACACAGGGGTTCGAGATGAAACAAGCACTGAAGGGAATCCTGCCGGTTGCGCCGACGCCGTTCCACGACGACGGCCGCGTCGACGAGGACGGCATGCGCCGCGTCCTCGACTGCATGATCGATCAGGGCGTCGATGCGATCTGCATTCTCGCCAATTATTCGGAGCAGTTCGTGCTGTTGGACGAGGAGAGGGCGCTGCTGACGCGGCTCTGCCTCGATCACGTCGCGGGCCGCGTTCCGGTGATCGTCACGATCAGCCATTTCGCCACGCATATCGTCGTGGAGCGGGCGAAATTCGCCCAGTCGCTCGGCGCGTCGATGGTGATGATGATGCCGCCCTATCACGGTGTCGGTCTCGTGCCCGCGGCGCAGGGCATCCACGAGCACTTCAAGGCGGTCAACGACGCGATCTCGATTCCGATCATGGTGCAGGATGCGCCGATCTCGGGCGCGCCGCTTCCGGTCGATCTGCTCGTTCGCATGGCGCGCGAGATGGAGAACCTTTCCTATTTCAAGATCGAGGTTCCGTTCGCCGCCGACAAGCTGGCGGCGCTGATCGAGGCGGGCGGATCGCATGTCGTCGGCCCGTTCGACGGCGAGGAGGCGGTTACCCTGCTCGCCGATCTCGATGCCGGCGCCACCGGGACGATGACCTCGGCGATGTTCCCCGACAAGATCCGGCCGATCGTCACGGAGTATCGTGCAGGCAATCTCGCTGCGGCGCTCGCGCAATGGAAGCTGTGCTTGCCGCTGATCAACCACGAAAACCGCCAGTGCGGACTGCGCGCCGCCAAGACTGTCTTCAAGGAAGGCGGCGTCATCGGGAGCGATTTCGTGCGCCATCCGCTGAAACCGATGTCGGATCGAACGACGCAGCGGCTGCTCGAACTGGCGCGCGATCTCGACGTGCTGGCGCTCCGTTGGGGGAAGTGAGGCCAAGGCGAAGGGGAAGGTGAAACGGTTGTGACGATCACAAAGGCGGCGACAAACAAGCTTGCGGCCGAGTGCTGCGAACTCGGCGAGGGACCGCACTACGACGCGTCCGGCGACACCGCCTGGTGGTTCGACATCGTCGGCCGCAAGCTTTTCGAACACCGCTTCGCGACAGGCGAGACAGTCGTCCACAGACTGCCGCGCATGGGATCGCTGATCGCTCGTGTCGACGAGACGCGGCAGCTTCTGGCGATGGAAGACGGGCTTTACCTGCGCGACCGCACCGACGGCGCGCTCTGGCTGCTTGCCCCGATGGAATCCGACAACAAGGTCACGCGCTCCAACGACGGGCGCGTCCATCCGTCGGGACGGCTGTGGATCGGGACGATGGGCAAGAATGCCGAGTGGCAAGCGGGCGCGATATACTGCTTCGACGGCAGGACGCTGCGGCCGCTTTTCCGAAAGATCACGATCCCGAACTCGATCTGCTTCTCGCCCGACGGCCGTACCGCCTATTTCGCCGACACCGCCGTCAACACGATTTGGCGGGTCAGGCTCGATCCGGCGACGGCACTGCCGGCACAGGAGCCGGAGCCGTTTCTCGTCGCGCGCGACCTGCCGCTCGGCGGCTATTTCGACGGATCGGTGACCGACGCCGACGGCGTGCTCTGGAACGCCGCCTGGGGCGGCGGATCGGTCTCCGGATACTCACCCGACGGACAATTGGTCAGGACCTTCGAACTGCCGGCGGCGCAAACAAGCTGCCCGTGCTTCGTGGGCCTGGATTTCGGGCGCATGCTCGTGACGACCGCATGGCAGGGCTACAACGCCGCCGCGCGGGCGTCCGATCCCGGAGCAGGCTTCACCTATGTCGTCGAAGGCGGTTTTCACGGGCGCGCAGACGCCTCGTTCCGCCTCGACGAAGAGGCCCGGCCGGCGGAGGCGAAAGACACCGCTCACTGATCACATCGGTCGAAGCGGTTATTTCAGACATCGATTCCGGCCTGGATTCGGTGGACGAAAGCGGCTTGCCTCGCGACTCGCGCGGGAAGCGCTTCATTGTGCGAAAATCGTCGTTTCGACCCGTCTGAAACGTTTTAGATCGCCAAAAAGGCTTGCCATCGAATAATAATACTATAGCATTTTTGATGTCAGCCGGATCGCCTTGGAGGAGGTGCGGCCTTACTGATTGGGAGGAAATGCCATGAAACTGACCCATGCACTTGCCGGTGCAGCCTTTGCTGTGTCCGCGCTTCTTTCGACGACCGCCTTCGCAACCACGATCGGGTTTTCCCAGGTCGGCTCGGAGGGCGACTGGCGCCCGGCCTTCTCGGCCAACATGCAGGAAAGCGCCAAGGAATATGACATCGACCTGAAATTCGCGAACGCCCAAGGCAAACAGGAAGAACAGTTGCGCGCCGTGCGGGCGTTCATCGCCCAGGGCGTCGACGCCATCATCGTCGCGCCGGTCGTCGTGACCGGATGGGACCAGGTTCTCAAGGAAGCCAAGGACGCCAATATTCCCGTGTTCCTCGTCGATCGCGACGTCGATGTCGAGGACAAGTCGCTGTATGTGACCCGTATCTCCGCCGACTTCAACCTCGAGGGAAAGCTCGCCGGAGCATGGCTGGCGGCCGCCGGCAAGGGCACCTGCAAGATCGTCGAACTGCAGGGCACGACCGGCTCGGCGCCCGCCATCGAGCGCAAGAAGGGGTTCGAAGCCGTGATCGGACAGTTCCCGGCGATGGAAATCGTCGCGACGCAGTCGGGCGACTTCACGACGGAGGGCGGCAAGAAGGTGATGGAAGCCTTCATCAAATCCACCAACAATCTCGAGGGCGTGTGCGCCTCCTTCGCACATAACGACAACATGCAGCTCGGCGCGATCCAAGCCATGAAGGAAGCCGGGCTGAAGCCCGGAAAGGACATCCTGATGGTCTCGGTGGACTACGTTCCGGCGATCATGGACGCGCTCGCCGCCGGCGAAGCCAACGCCTCGGTGGAATTGCGTTCGGCGGTCGGCAAGTTCATCTATCCGGTGGTTCTCGACTACCTCAAGAACCCGCACGACCTCGAAAAGTGGATTGTAATCCCCTCGGACCTGCATACCGCCGAATAGGCGCGGCATGTCCGAAGCGGATCGTGACAAACAGGCGCCCCCTCACCGGGGCGCCAATGCATCCCACCGTCCGCGGGTGTATCGTTCCCCCTCGTAAAAACGCGGCCAGGCAGATGAACGCTTCATTCCACGCGGCGCCACGCGTCGAAATGCGCGCCATCGGGAAGTCCTTTCCCGGCGTCCACGCATTGTCAGACGTCGACTTCACGCTCTATCCGGGCGAGGTCCACGCCCTGCTCGGCGAGAATGGCGCCGGCAAATCGACATTGGTCAAGATCCTCACCGGCGCCCTGACGCGCGACCGCGGCGAGATCACGCTTTCCGGCAAACCGGTCGACTTCCGATCGACGGGCGAGGCGCAGGCGCACGGCATCTCGACGGTCTACCAGGAAGTGAACCTGATCCCGGCGATGTCGGTGACCAAGAACCTGACGCTCGGCCGGACCGGCGGCGCGCTTGGCGTCGTGTCGTGGCGCAAGGCGCGCGAACAGGCGCGCGAAAAGCTGAAGCGTCTCGATCTCGACATAGACATCGAACAGCCCGTCGGCTCCTATTCGGTCGCGATCCAGCAGTTGGTGGCGATCGCCCGCGCGCTGGACGACGATACCAGCGTGCTTGTTCTGGACGAGCCGACCGCAAGCCTCGACGCGCACGAGACGGCGACGCTGTTTTCGATCGTGCGCGAGCTGAAGTCGCGCGGGATCGCCGTCGTCTTCATCACCCACTTCCTCGACCAGGTCTACGAAATCGCCGACCGCATTTCCGTGCTGCGCAACGGCAAGCTGGTCGGCACGGGGCCGGCGTCAGGGATCGCGCGCGGCAAGCTGATCTCGATGATGATCGGGCGCGAACTGGGAGAGGTCGAGGCGACCTTCGCGGCCAAGGGGCCGGTCGAGCCAGGCGCCGAGAGGGTCGTCGCCCGCGGACTCGGCCGCAAGCGAACGCTGAAACCCTTCGACCTGACGCTGCGCGCTGGCGAGGTGGTCGGGCTTGCGGGCCTGCTCGGTTCCGGACGGACCGAACTGGCGAAACTGATCCTCGGCGCGATCCGCAACGACTGCGGCTCACTCCAGGTCGACGGAAAAGAGACGAAGGGTTCCTCGCCGCGCCGTTCGCTGTCGGCGGGCATCGCCTTCTGCCCGGAAGACCGCAAGACAGAAGGTCTCGTCGGCGAACTGAGCATCCGCGAGAACATCGTACTGTCGATGCAGGCGAAGAACGGCTGGCTGCGGCAGGTCCCGCGCCGCGAACAGGAACGCGTGGCGCATGAGATGATCAGGGCGCTCGCCATCGCCACGCCGGACGCCGAGAAGCCGGTCCGCCTGCTGTCGGGCGGCAACCAGCAGAAGGTGGTGCTCGCCCGGGCGCTGGCGTCGAAACCGGGCGTGCTGATCCTCGACGAACCGACACGGGGGATCGATGTCGGGGCGCATGCCGAGATCATCATGCTGATCCGCAAGCTCTGCGCCGAGGGACTGGCGCTGCTGGTCGCCTCTTCCGAGATCGACGAGGTGGTGGCCGCCGCCGACCGCGTCGCGGTCCTGCGCGACCGCGAGATGATCGGCGAGATTTCCGGCGCGGACATCAAGCGCGACAATATCATCCGGATGATTGCGGGGGACGATGGCAGCCGGCACTGAAACCCAGACGGCGGGCAAGCTGAGACTGCTCGGGCAGAACCGAGCGATCTGGCCGTTGCTCGCGCTTACCCTGATACTGATCGTCGCCGGGTTCGTCTCGCCGAACTTCTTCCAGATCCGGATCGTGGAGGGGCGCCTGTTCGGCAATCTGGTCGATATTCTCTACCGCGCCGTGCCGACCGCCCTGGTGGCGCTCGGCATGGCCGTCGTAATCGGCACGAAGGGCATCGACCTTTCCGTCGGCTCGATCATCGCGATCGCCGGCGCGGTGATCGCCTGGCGGATTCACGCGGGCGACCCGCATGTCGTCATCCTGTTCCTCGCCCTCATGACCGGCGTGGCATGCGGCATGTGGAACGGAATGCTGGTTGCCGGTCTGGGCATTCAACCGATCATCGCGACCCTGATCCTGATGGTCTCCGGGCGCGGAATAGGGCTTTTGATCAACCTGCTCTACGGCGGCACCGATCCGAGCTTCGAAAGCCCGCTGCTGCAAGGCCTGAGCACCGGCAGCATCTGGTACGTCCCGGCACGCCTGATCGTCGCGATCGTCATTTTCGCGGCGTTGTGGCTGGCGATCCGCCGCACCGCGCTCGGCCTGTTCATCGAGGCGGTCGGCGGCAATACGGCCGCGTCGAACCTCGCCGGCGTCAATGCGCGGCTGATCGTCTTCGTCGCTTATGTCATCTGCGGATTGCTCGCAGCCTGCGCTGGCGTGATCCTGACAGCCGACACGCACACATCCGACCCGGTCTCCGTCGCTCTCTACATAGAACTCGACGCGATCCTTGCCGTCGTCATCGGAGGCGGCTCGCTCGCCGGCGGCCGCATCCATCTCGGCATGACCATCATCGGCGCGCTGGTCATCCAGGCGCTGACGACATCCATCCTGATCTCGGGACTGCCGCCGGAATACAACCTGATCATCAAGGCGTTCGTGGTGCTGCTCGTGCTGTTCCTGCAGTCGCCGAACGCGCGCAAGGCAATCCGCGGCCTCGTCGCAAGGAGTGAGCCATGAACAGGAAATACCTGCCGCTGGCGGCGACCATCGTCGTTTTCGTCGCGCTGTTCGTGATCGGCGGCGCAATGTACCGCAACTTCTTTTCGACGCTGGTTCTCGGCAACATCCTCGCCGACAACGCCTTCATCATCATCGCGGCGATCGGGGCGACCTTCGTGATCCTGTCCGGCGGGATCGACCTGTCGATCGGTTCGATGATCGGCTTCGTGGGCGTCTGCATGGCGGTGCTGGACAGGATGGGATGGCATCCGCTGGCGACAGCTGCTCTGATGATCTGCTTCGGGATCCTGTTCGGGGCCGCGCAGGGCTTCATAATCGACTTCTGCGACATCCAGCCTTTCATCGTCACCCTTGCGGGCCTGTTCCTGCTGCGCGGCGCCTGCTTCCTGGTGACGCTGGATTCCGTGCCGATCCGCCACGACTTCGTCGATCTCTATGCATCCGCACATATCCCGTTGCCGGGGCGCGGCGTTTTGCGAAGTTCGGCAATCGTGATGCTGGCCAGTCTTTGCCTGGCGATCTTCATCGCCCACTTCACCCGCTTCGGCACCAATGTCTACGCGATCGGCGGAGACAAGGAATCCGCGCGCCTGATGGGCGTCGACATCCGCAAGACCACGATCGGCATTTATGCGATCGGCGGCTTCTACAGCGCGCTTGCGGGCGTGGTCTACGCACTCTACACCTCTTCGGGCTACCCCCTTGCGGGCAGCACGCTCGAGCTTTCGGCGATCGCCGCCGTGGTGCTGGGCGGAACGCTGCTGACCGGGGGAGTGGGCATGGTTGCAGGCACGCTGTTCGGCGGAATGATCCTCGGATTGATATCGACACTCATCATCTTCAACGGTTCGTTGAACAGCGCATGGATCATGATCTCGAGCGGAGTCCTGCTCTTCGTCTTCATCGTGATGCATCGTTTCCTCGTGAGTTCGTTCGATCTCAGGGGCACCTCATGATTTTGCGACACTGACCATGCCGACCAAGGAACCGCCGCCGAGAACGACGAGGGAGGAGCCGGAATCGGCTGTTTCCGAGCGCGCCTACCAGCTTGCGGATCCGATGGCCGCCTCGGGGGTCAACGTCGTCAACCAGCTGGGCCGCGAGATCGTCAGCGGGGTGTTTCCGCCGGACACTCGCCTTCCCGACGAAGCGTCCATGCTGAAGCGCTATTCGGTGTCTCGAACCGCATTACGCGAGGCCTACAGCAAGCTGGCGGCCAAAGGGATGATCGTCGCCCGCCCCAAGGTCGGCACCAGCGTTCGACAGCCCGTCTTCTGGAACATGCTCGATCCGGAGGTGCTCGGCTGGCACCTGCAGACACGGCCGGCACGCGAGATCGCGATGGACCTCTACGCGTTGCGGCGGATGGTGGAGCCGGCGGCGGCCGGATTGGCGGCGCAGGTTCGCAGCGAGGATGTGCTCCGGAGGATCGAGGATGCGTTCGCCAACATGAAGGCAACTTCGAAGAGCGAGGCCGAACTGGTCGAGGCCGACCTGCGCTTCCATCTCGAAATCCTGTTCTCGACACGCAACCATTTCATCGGCGCGTTCAGCGCACTGATTCATGCCGCGATGATGAGCACTTTCCGGCTCTCCTGGCGCGGGGCGGAGGTTGCGTTCATCAAGGAGAATCGCCTCAAGCAGCATGGCGACGTCCTCGATGCGATCAGGCAACGCGATCCGGACCTTGCGCGCGCCCGCATGGAGGCGCTTCTCGACGACTCCATCCGGGACGTGAACGAGGCGCTCAACCATCCGGCCTGAGCGATGCGTCGCCTGTTTGCGCAATTGCGAACGGGTGCCCCAAGATCGGGAGCGCGCGCTTACCAGCCAGCGGCTTCCCAGTCCTTTGCCAGATATTCAACGAAGGTGGCGCAGGCAGGCGAAAGCGACCGGCTCTTCTTGGTCACGACGCCGATGGCGCGGGTGACGACCGGATCCACGAGCGGCCGGACGACCAGATCCTCGGACACATGCAGCTCGGCGAGCTTTCGCGGCAGGACGCAAAGGCCGAGCCCGCAAGCCGCGAGCCAGCTAGCGCTGCTCAGGAAGCCGATCTCGGCGCCAATTTGTGCCCTGATACCGAGTCGCAGCAGCGAGGTCTCGACCAGGTCGCGAACGCCGTAGTCGCGGCGTGACAGGATGAGCGGCTGGTTTTCCAGTTCGCCCCAGCGTACCCGCTCCCGGGCGGCGAAGGGATGATCGACAGGACAGAGCAGCATCAGCTGGTCCGGAAAGATCAGGCGGGAGTCGAACTCCGGATCGTCCTCCGGCGGCACGCCGACGCCGAACTCGACCTTTTCCTCGCGAATATCCGACAGGAACTGGTTTGGCGCGCAATCGTCGAGCACGAGCGTCACGCCCGGATAGTCGGCGCGAAAGCGCTGGACCGTCTTCGGCAGCATGGCGAGACCGGTCGCCGGGGTCGCCGCGACGCGGACGGTGCCGCGGCGCACGTCCTGCATGTCGTTCATCGTGTGGGCCAGGGTTTCGACATCGCCCAGGATGCGCTCGGCGATCCCGTAGGCGTTCTCGCCGGCGCGCGTCGGGATTACGGACCGGGTGGTGCGGTCGAACAGCTGCATGCCGAGCGCCGCCTCGCTCTGGCGGATGAGAACGCTGACCGCCGACTGGGTGACGTTGAGATGTCGGGCGGCGGCCGAAATCTGCCGCGTCCGGTAGACCGCGACGAGGGCGCGAAGCTGTTTCAGGGTGAGGTGTTCGACCGCCATTCCGCAATCATAAAGAAACATCATGAGTTATCAAAAACATTTCGATTTTTTTATGCCTCCACATTGCGATACTCCATGCGGGAGCCAGTGGAGGAGGACCAAGGCCAATGACCCAGATCGATCCGGCGCCCGGGTACAAGCGCATCGCCACTGAAGAGGCATGGTGCCCGCCCGCGCTCTTCGACCTGTTTCTCAAGGAACTGAAAGACAAAACGATCGACGATCCGGGCTTTCACAGCCTGTGGGGCTTCTTCGCCGGAAACAGCGAGAGGGCGCAAAACCTCGCGCGGCGCATCCAGTCGGCCGGCGAGGAGCGGCTTCGCGACATGGACGCGGCGGGGATCGACATGCAGGTGCTTTCGCTGACGGCGCCGGGAGTGCAACTCTTCGATCCGGCCGAGGGCAGCGTGCTGGCGCGCGAATGCAACGACAGGCTCGCCGACGAGATCGCGCGGCACCCCGACCGCTTTGCGGGGCTCGCCGCCTTCAGCCCGCTCGACGGCGCGAACGCCGCCAAGGAGCTCGAGCGCGGCGTGACCAAGCTCGGCCTGAAGGGAGGCATCCTGAACGGGCATATCCGCGGCACCTACATGGACGACCCGGCTTATTGGGACGTGTTCGAGGCGGCGGAAGCGCTCGACGTTCCGATCTACCTGCATCCGAACACGCTGCCGAAGGAGATGGTGCAGCCTTTTCTGAAGCGCGGCCTCGACGCGGCGGTCTACGGTTTCGCCTGCGACACGGGCCTGCATGCGCTGCGGCTGGTGGTCGCCGGCCTGTTCGATCGCTTCCCCAAGCTGCAGATCATTCTTGGCCATTGCGGCGAGGCACTGCCGTTCTGGATGTACCGC
>JBAQHA010000699.1:0-3368 GCA_049288075.1 Oricola sp. | reverse complement strand
GGATTCCTTCGGCCTAATGGCGCTGCTGCTGGACCTGAAATGGCGCGGCCTCTTGCCGGTCGATCTGCTCGCCTGCAATCTCGATCAGGGCCAGCCGAACTTTCCGAAACACATCCTGCCGGACTGGCTGTCGAGGAACGGGATCGAGCACCGCATCGAATATCAGGACACCTATTCGGTGGTGACCGACAAGATACCGGAAAACAGCACCTATTGTTCGCTATGCTCGCGGCTGCGGCGCGGGCACCTGTACCGGATCGCCCGCGAGGAAGGCTGTTCGGCCCTGGTCCTCGGGCATCATCGCGAGGACATCCTCGAGACCTTCTTCATGAACCTGTTTCATGGCGGGCGGCTCGCCGCCATGCCGCCCAAGCTCGTCAACGACGAAGGCGACGTGCTCGTGCTGCGGCCGCTGTCCTATTGCGCCGAGCACGACCTGGAGAAGTTCGCCAACGCAATGGAGTTTCCGATCATTCCATGCGATCTCTGCGGCTCGCAAGACGGTCTGCAGCGCAATGCGATGAAGGCCATGCTGGCCGACATCGAGCGCCGCATGCCGGGCCGCAAGGACACGATGATCCGAGCGCTCGCCAATGTGCGGCCGAGCCATCTCCTCGACCGGAAGCTGTTCGACTTTGCCGCGATAGACGCGACGATTTCAGACCAATAGGCTCACTGCCCGGCCGCCGGACAGGCGTGACGCGTCGCGTTCAGGCGGACGGGGCCGCGTTGGGACTGGCGAACAGGCGGCCTTTTTCCGCGAGGAGCACGCAGAACAGCGAGGCGACGGACATCGCCGCGCCGCCGGCGATCAGCGGCAGAGGCGTGCCGTTGAAGGTTTGCCCGATGAGCCCGCCGATGAGGCCGCCGCCAACGGTCTGGGTGAAGCCCAGGACCGACGACGCGGTTCCCGCCACTTTGCCGAGCGGTTCCATCGCGATGGAATTGAAGTTCGCGCCGATCAGGCCGAACAGCGGCATGACGATGGCCATTATCAGCATGAATTGCCAGAGCGGCACGGCGTGGAAATAGAGATAGGCGGACGCGGCGCAACTGAGGATCATGTGGGCGATCAGCGCGCCATGCGACAGGCGGCGCATTCCGAAGCGTCCGACGAGGCGCGCGTTGAGGAATGACGAGACGGCCATCAGGGTCGCGCCGGTGGCCATCGCCAGGGGAAAGTAGGCGCCGAGCCCGTAGACCTCGCCGAAGATCGGCTGGGCGAGGTTGAGGAAAGAGAACATCGTGCTCAGGAAGAAGGCGGTGGCGATCGTGTAGAACAGCGAAATCCGGTTCGACACGACCAGGTAGAAGCCGTTCAGGATGACTGAGGCGGAGAGGGAGCGCCGGTTCGCCGGGTCGAGCGTCTCGCGCAGCCGGAGCCCGGCCCACAGCGCGACGAATGCCGCCAGAAGCGCCATGAACCAGAAGATGTGCTGCCACGGGCCGATCAGGATGATCCCCTGGCCGACGAAGGGCGCGACGATCGGCACGGCCATGAAGACCATCATCACCATGGACATGGTCGCCGCCATGGTGCGCCCGGACTGGGTGTCGCGGACGATCGCGAGCGCGATGACGCGGGTCGCCGCGGCGCCGATCCCCTGCAGGAAACGGACAATGAGGACCGTCGTGAAATTCGGCGCGAACGCCCCGGCGATGGCGCAGACGAAATAGATCGCGAGGCCCGCGAACAGCGGCATCCGCCGGCCGAAACGGTCCGAGACCGGCCCGAAGACAAGCTGCGCGCCGCCAAAACCCAGGACATAGGAAAGAATGACGTACTGGATCGCGTTGCCGTCGATCGCAAGATCGCGTGCGATATCGGGAAACGCCGGCAGCAAGATGTCGATGGCCAGCGCGTTGAGCGCCATCAGCGCCGCGACCATCGCGATGAACTCCACATGCGGAATATGCGTCCGCGTGAGTTCTTCCGATTCGGCCGGATTGGCGTGTTTCTGCATATTCGGATCGGTCCGGTTGGCCGGTGGCTGACGGTCGACCGCTATTCCCGGCCTGTTTTATGCGTGTGACAGGCGTGCAATACCGGCTGTCGCCTCAGCTGTCGATTGAATTCGGCGGAATTTTCACGCCGTGAGATTCCAGGCAATCGGGGAACGCCGAAGACGTCCGGCTTCGGGTCATGCTGGCGGTTGCCAGCGTAACCAGCGGCCGTGGAAATCACCCCGACCGAGCGTGACCGTTTCGCCTTCCGGCGATTTGCCCTCCCACGTGGTCAGGACGATGGGCGCGCCGTCGGACCCGCCATCGGTTTCGAAACGAAGCCAGGCGAGGGGCGCGTCGGCCGTGGCTTTTCGCCCGGCCCTTTCGATGATTGACTGTGCGCGGCCCTGCTCTTCCGCCGGAATGTACTGCCACATAATGGTATGAAACACGACGTGCAGTTGGCCGGGAAGGCGATCGTCGAGCCGCCTTTCCAGCCAGTCGGCGGCGGAAGCCTTTTCGACCGTGGGCGGATGCTCGTCGGCAATCGCCAGCGCGCCGCTCAACCGCACGAGGCGGGAAGGCTGGTCCGGCCAGATATAGGACTTCAGCCGCAATCGTTGCGCCGCGTCGTCGATCGATATCGGCGCGATATCGCATCCTGCGCCGCGCGCGACCCTGACGCTGCGCGGCGCGGGCGGTTTGTCGCCGTACCATTCGCAGGCGAGCGTTACCGGCGAGGACAGGTCGCCCCAGCCCCAGGCGCCGTATTCGTAGCGGTAAAGGGGCCAGTTCTGATTAAGACCGGCACTCGAACCGAGTTCGGACAGAACGAGCGGCAAGCCAAATTTTTCGCCGAGGTGCAGAAACGCGGGAAGGAGGACGGCAGAGCGCGCGGTCTCGTTGGTCTGCGGCGCATTGTCGAGAAAACGATCGACGGCGTCGCCATGCCGCACCATCGCGCCGGCAATCGCATCGGCGAATGCCCCTTCATCGGCCGGATTCGGCGGATAGACGTCAGTGAGCGCGGAATCGCGCCCGGACAGCACCAGATTGTGGAGTGCTCCCGTCAGGCGCAGCGGAAGCGCATCGCCTGCGGAATCGATCTTCCCGGTCCAGCCCGAGAGCCGGTCGTGCACCGGCCCGGCCGGCACGCCATGATCCGCGACGAGGCCGCAGATTGCCGCTGTGAAAAGCGATCCCAGTGTCCTGCAGGATTGCTCCTGGCTCCGGAAGGCGGCGGCGATGTGTGGCGGTAACGGGACCAGGTCTTCCATCAGGTCGGCGCGTTCGCTGCCGACTCAGGCCGCGCCTTTGACGGCGACGCCCTTTTCCTGGAGGTGGTCCTTCAGTTCGCCGGCCTGGAACATCTCGCGTACGATGTCGCAGCCGCCGACGAATTCGCCCTTCACGTAGAGCTGCGG
>JBAQHA010000698.1:0-2854 GCA_049288075.1 Oricola sp. | reverse complement strand
CGCCACGACCATGAACAGGGCGGCAACCTTTTGGTCCCTGTGGAACAGGAATTCGCCGGGACCCAGCCGGCGGGTTTGCCCGCACGACCCGTCGAACAAATGATAAATGGCATCCAACATGATAGTTATCATGTCGAGACGCGGGGCATTTTGACAAGATGCAAGCTAGAGCAATCTGATGAGGACCACGATGATTAGATATGCGCTTGCCGCCGCCCTTGTATTGGCGCCGCTGTTTGCCTGGGCGGATGACGCTGGACAGGGTCGGGTTCCGGTCATGGATCACAGTCTGCACGGGACGGCGAGTGAGAGCCCTGGCGGCGCCTATCCGACCGAGCCGGGCCAGAGCGCCTTCGCGGCAATTCAGGAGATCGCAGCCATGCTGGCCGCCGATGAGGCCACCGATTGGTCAACAGTCGATCTTGAAGCGCTGCGTCAGCACCTGATCGACATGGACAATGTCACACTCCGCGCCAAGGTGACCTTCGCCCCCGCTGACGGCGGCATGATCTTCAGGGTTACGGGGGACGGTGAGGTTCGAGACTCCATCGCTCGCATGGTAGCTGCGCACGCCGCCACGATGAACGGTGTCGCCGGTTTCACCTACGAAGCCGAAGAGAATTTTAATGGCGCAATCCTGATGTACGCATCCGAGGAAGGCCGCCTTGTCGGGGAAGCAGGGATGTAGCTGACTGTCGGTATGGATATCCTTACTGACAGTCGCCAGGTCACCCGTCTCGAGATTGTTGACACCGGTCGCCGACGTCGCTGGTCGGAGGAGGAGAAGCTGCGGATAGTCGAAGAGAGCTACTCGGCTCCGCGGCAGGCATCGGCGACGGCGCGGCGTCACGGGATTTCCAACCAGCTGCTGTTTGCTTGGCGCAAGGCGTATCGCGAGGGCCGACTTGGCGAAGGTGGTGCCTGCGCTTTCGTGCCGGCGACGATCGTGCCCGAGCGGCCGGAGAAGGGCCCTGAACCGGCCGGCGGGCGCATGGAGGTCGTGAGCGCGAACGGGCGGCGAGTGATCGTGGAGCCGGACGTGGACGTTGCGGCGCTGCTGCGGATCATTCGGGGGCTGGAGAGCTTGCGATGATTCCGGTTCCCGCCGGCGTGCGGGTGTGGCTTGCGACGGGCTACACCGACATGCGCAGGGGCTTTCCGTCGCTGGCCTTGCAGGTTCAGGAGGTGTTGAAGCGCGATCCGCTATCGGGTCATCTGTTCTGCTTTCGGGGTCGCAGAGGCAATCTTTTGAAGGTGATCTGGCATGACGGCCAGGGGGCCTGCCTGTTCACGAAACGGCTGGAGCGTGGGCGGTTCATCTGGCCGAGCCCGGCCGATGGCGCGGTGACGATCTCGACGGCGCAGCTCGGCTATCTTCTGTCCGGCATCGATTGGCGGGCCCCTCAGGAAAGCTGGCGTCCGACGCGCGTGGGGTAGCGGATTTGTCCTTGAATTTGCTGGCGAATGTGATTCCATCGCCATGTGATGACGGCCGCTGAACCGCTCCCATCCGATCTCGTCAGCGCCCACGCGATGATCCTCGCGGAGCGGGCGGCGCGCGCGAACGATGCAGCGCTGATCGCCCATCTCGAGTTGTAGATTGAGAAGCTCCGGCGCACGCTCTACGGCCCGGGTTCGGAACGCAAGGCGCGCCTTCTTGACCAGCTGGAGCTGCAACTTGAGGAACTCGAGGCGGCGGCGGCCGAAGATGAGCTTGCCGCTGGGGAAGCGGCGCGGACGATGCAGACCGTTCGCTCCTTCCAGCGCAAGCGGCCACTGCGCAAGCCCTTTCCCGACGACATCGAGCGCGAGCGCGTGGTGATTCCGGCGCCCAGCAATTGTGCGTGCTGCGGCGGCAGCCAACTGGCCAAGCTCGGCGAGGACGTCACCGAGACGCTGGAGGTGGTTCCGCGTCGCTGGAAGGTGATCGAGACGGTGCGCGAGAAGTTCACCTGTCGCGACTGCGAGGCGATCACGCAGCCGCCGGCGCCCTTCCACGCCACGCCGCGCGGCTTCATCGGACCCAATCTGCTGGCCACGATCCTGTTCGACAAGTTTGGCCAGCACATTCCGTTGAACCGCCAGAGCCAGCGCTTCAAATGCGAAGGCATCGATCTTTCCGTCTCGACGCTGGCCGACCAGGTCGGCGCCGGCTCCTTTGCGGCCATGCCGCTCTACCGGCTGATCGAGGCCCATGTGCTGGCCGCCGATAGGCTGCATGGCGACGATACCACAGTGCCGATCCTGGCCAGGGGCAAGACAGTGACGGGGCGCATCTGGACGTACGTCCGAGACGACCGCCCCTTCGGCGGCACTTCGCCGCCGGCCGCAATCTACTACGCCTCGCGCGACCGTCGCGGCGAGCATCCGGGCGAACATCTCAAGGCCTTCACCGGCATTCTGCAGGCCGACGCCTACAGCGGCTTCAACGGTCTCTATGATGCGGCGCGCAAACCGGCGCCGATCACGCGCGCACTGTGTTGGGCACATTCGCGCAGGCAGTTCTTCGAGCTGGCCGACATCGCCAAAAACGCCCGACGCGGAAACAAGGCGCCGACGATCTCGCCGATCGCGCTGGAGGCGGTCAAACGCATCGATGCTCTGTTCGATATCGAGCGAGACATCAATGGGCTGTCCGCTGCCGAGCGCGTGGCCGTTCGCCAGGAAAAGAGCGCGCCGCTGCTGGTTGACCTGGAGAAATGGCTGCGTGAGGAACGCGCCAGGCTCTCGCGCTCGGCCTCCGTCGCAAAGCCGATCGACTACCTGCTCAAACGCTGGGACGCCTTCGCCCGCTTCGCCGAGGACGGCAGGATCTGCCTCACCAACAATGCGGCCGAACGAGCCCTCCGTGGTC
>JBAQHA010000697.1:0-15764 GCA_049288075.1 Oricola sp. | reverse complement strand
TTGCCCGGCATGATCGAGGAGCCCGGTTCGTTTTCCGGCAGGACCAGTTCGCCGAGGCCGGAGCGCGGACCGGAACCGTGGAAGCGGATATCGTTGGCGATCTTGAACAGGTCGGCGGCGAGCGCGGCGAGGCTGCCGTGGAAATGCGTCAGCGCGCCGTGGCTCGCCAGCGCTTCAAACTTGTTTGCCGCCGTGCGGAACGGCTGGCCGGTGATGCGGGTGACATTGTCGGCGAAAAGTTCGGCGAAACCGGACGGAGCGTTGAGCCCGGTGCCGACCGCCGTGCCACCCTGGGCGAGCGCATGGACGTCGACCAGGCTGTCGCCGACGCGTTTCAGGCTCAGTTCCAGCGCTGCGCGATAGCCGGAAAACTCCTGGCCGAGCGTCAGCGGCGTGGCGTCCTGGGTGTGGGTGCGGCCGATCTTCACGATTCCGGCAAACGCAGCTTCCTTCGCCAGAAGCGCGTCGATCATGTGGTGCAGCGCCGGGCACATCCGCTCGGTCGCCTCCATCACCACGGCGATGTGCATGGCGGTGGGAAAGGTGTCGTTGGACGACTGGCTGGCGTTGACGTGGTCGTTGGGATGGACCGGCGACTTGGAGCCGATCTTGCCGCCGAGCATCTCGATCGCGCGATTGGCGATGACCTCATTGGCGTTCATGTTCGACTGCGTGCCGGAGCCGGTCTGCCAGACGGCGAGCGGAAACTCGTCGTCGAGCTTGCCGTCGATCACCTCCTGCGCCGCCTCGGCAATCGCCTTGGCGCGTGGCCCGTCGAGCTTGCCGAGTTCCAGATTGGTCAGCGCCGCCGCCTTCTTGACGACGCCGAGGGCGCGGATCACCGGGACGGGCATCTTCTCCGTGCCGATCGGGAAGTTCTCGAGCGAGCGCTGCGTCTGTGCGCCCCAGTAGCGGCCGGCCGGCACCTCGATCGCGCCCATCGTGTCGGTCTCGGTTCGGGTCTTTCTGGCCATGACGGACTCCTTTCACAAGATATGGGGCGGGGCCGGCCCGCTGCCAACATTCCAAAACCGGAACCTGTAACCAACCTGCCACAGTTCGCCTCCCGTTGCGATCCGGCGCGAGAATCGGCTGGAAACCGCATCGAAATCCAAGTATAGGCGCATCATCTTCAACTCGAACCGAAGGAGGCTGCCTTGATAACATCAACCCATAAGCCCCTGCGCTGCGGCCACAAGGCCTGACGGCGGTATCGGTTCGACGCTTACTTTCCTGACGATCGAATAAGCCTCGTTTCGACTTCCGCCGGAGACGTTCTTCTCGTCCCTGAAGGAATTCAACGATGCATATCCGTTTTACCGGACGGCCGTACAGCCGTCGCAACTTCATCCGTGCCGACACGCCTCCTTACGACGACGCGAGGTATCGCGCCCTCTTGCTGGGGTTCGGCATCCGTATCCCGTCGGCACATCCCCCGAACCGGCCGAGGCCGCATCGCGGCGAACTGCCGGACGTCGACTTTTCGCAAGTCGTCGTTGTGGAGCGTCCCGGTCTGCTGGCCCGGCTCGCAGCCTGGATCGGCGGCCGTTCGCGAAGTCGTGAACGGTCTCCACTGGTCAAGTCGGACACACCTACCTAAGTGAGACGGAACCGGCCATTGCGCCGGTTCCTTCCATTCCGGGCGGCCTGCGACGACGCCGCCATTCGCAAAACAAGGTGCGTTCATGACCGGCAAGACACTCGCCGACTTTCCGATTGCGCGGCGCTGGAAGCCGCGCAATCCCGAGAATATCCAGCTCTACGCCTTCCCGACGCCGAACGGCGTCAAGGCGTCGATCGCGCTGGAGGAAACCGGCCTGCCCTACGACGCGCACACGGTTAAACTGTCCGAGACGACGACGCCCGAGTTCCTGTCGCTCAATCCGAACAACAAGATCCCCGCCATCATCGACCCTCACGGCCCGAACGGCGACGCCTTCGGTCTGTGGGAATCGGGTGCGATCCTGATCTATCTCGCCGACAAGGCCGGCAGGCTGCTGCCGGAGGACCCGGCCGGCCGCTACGAGACGATCCAGTGGCTGATGTTCCAGATGGGCGGCATCGGGCCGATGTTCGGCCAATACGGCTTCTTCGGCGTGTTCGGCGGCCAGGACATCGAGGATCCGCGCCCGCGCGAGCGCTACCGCCACGAGGCGATACGCCTGCTGAACGTGCTGGAGGGCCGGCTGAAGGATCGCCAGTTCATCATGGGCGATGAATATACCATCGCCGACATCGCCACCTTCCCCTGGGTGCGCACAGCACGCGAGTTCTACAACGCCTACGACGCCTTCGAGATGGACAAGACGCCGGCCGTCATGGACTGGCTGGATCGCTGCATCGCGCGTCCCGCCTCGCAGCGCGGCCTTGTCCAACCGCCAAGGGAATAGCCCAAATCCCGATTGCCGGCCAATCGGGAGACGCTGTAAACAGGCGATGTCGGGCGAGAGCCCGGCCCGAACGTGTCCCAGCGGCCGCTGCTGCGGCCACGCCGGGGTTCCGTTACTACTTGACGGTCAGCACGGCGCAGGGCGCCAACTGGCCAACCTTGGTCGTTGTCGAGCCGACCAGCAGGCCGGTGAGCGAGCCGAGGCCGCGCCGGCCCATGACGATCAGGTCGGCCTTGAGGCCCTTGGCTTCCTCGACGATTGCGTGAGCCGGGTCGCCGTAGATAAGTTCGCTGGTGAAGTCGCTGAGGCCGTCGGCGCGCGCGCGCGATTCGGCCGCGCCCAGCACTTCGCGACCGGCCTTCTCCATCTCTTCCTTGGAGGGCGGAACCGGCACGGCGGTGTATCCGACGATCAGAGTGTCGCCGACGGCCTGCGGCGTGTGGACGATCCGCAGCGAGGCGCCGTATTTCTTGGCGAGGTCGCAGGCCGCATCGAGCGCCAAGTTGGCGTGGTCGGACCCGTCAACGGCCACGATAATCTTCTTGAACATGGAATCCTCCTTGGTGTTCTCGGCCAGACTGGCACGGCGCGTCGGGCGCCACATTGATTTTTGTCATGCGGCAAATCAAGGGCTTGCGGAGCCGCCGCGCGCCGTCAGCAATAGCGTTCGATACCGACGTTCTGGCTTTCCGAGTAGCGGTCGCCATGGGCGAAGCCGACCGGCAGCAGCCGCGCGATCTCGGTCCGTTGCGCGTCCGTCAGCGCGATGTCCGCGGCGGCGGCGTTCTCGGCGAGATGCTCGGGCGAGCGCGTGCCGGGGATCGAGATGACATGGTCGCCCTGGGCGAGCACCCAGGCGTTCGCCATCGTCGCGGGCGACATGCCCTGGCTCCGCGCATAGGCGTTGAACCTGCCGGCATATTCCCGGTTGGCGGTGTAGTTCGGTTCGGCGAAGCGCGGATTGTTGCGCCGGAAATCGCTCGGCGCGAGCTTCTCGGTCTCGGGCATGGCGTTGGAGAAGATGCCGCGGCCGACGGGCGAGAAGGCGACGAAGGCGGTGCCGAGTTCGGCGCAGGCCTGCAGCATGCCGAGCTCCGGCAGCCGGGTCCACAGCGAGTATTCGCTCTGCACGGCCATCACCGGATGGACGGCGGCGGCGCGGCGCAGCGACGCCGGCGCGATCTCGGAAAAACCGATGCCGCCGATCTTGCCCTCGTCCTTGAACTTCAGGAGCGTGCCCATCACGTCCTCGATCGGAATGTCCTGCTGGCGGCGGTGGATGTAGTAGAGCGCGACATGATCGACGCCGAGGCGCTTCAGCGAACCTTCCAGCGCCTCGCGCAGATAGGCTGCCGTGTTGTCGAAGCGGCGCAGCGGCGTGGTGACGATGCCGCCCTTGGTGGCGATGGTGAAGCGGTTCGGGTGGTTCTTGATGAAGGAGCCGATATAGCTCTCCGAGAGCCCGTCGCCATAGAGCACCGCGGTGTCGAGATGGGTGATGCCGAGGTCAAGCGCGGCGGCGAGCGTACGATGCGCGCCCGCCTCGTCCGTCGCGCCGTAGACGCCGGCAAAGCTCATGCAACCGAGTCCGATCGCTCCGACCGAAGGTCCGTCCTTGCCGAGTTTACGCTGCTGCATGGGTACTGCTCCAGATTTCCTGAACGGTTTGCAGGCGTGGTCTAGACGATGGAACTCCTCATGACGAGACCCCACCGCAATACGGTGAAAATCCCGGCCGGCGGGACTATATTCCGGTTGAACGGAGCGGATGACATGAGACTTGTCTGGCTGATCCTCGGGATCATATCGGTCGGCGCGGCGGCAGCCGGCGTCGTGCTCCCGCTCGTTCCCGCGACACCGTTCCTGCTGCTCGCCGCCTTCGCATTCGCGCGCAGTTCGCCACGTCTGGAGGCCTGGCTGCTCGGGCATCCCCGCTTCGGGCCGGTGATCGCGGACTGGCGCCTGGAACGGGCGATAGGGCGCAGGCCGAAAGCCGTCGCGCTGGCGACAATGGTTGCCACACCCGGCATCACCTGGGCGGCGGGAGGAGGCGCCACCGTGCTTGCGATCCAGGCCGTCGTCCTGTCGATTGCGGCGATCTTTGTCATGAGCCGGCCGGAGCCGTCGCGACGCTGACTCCTTCCTGCTTTCCGGGACCATCTTCCCGCAGGCGCTATTCCGCCGCCAGAAGCGGGTCGAGGCGTGCCGTCCTGGCGTCGGGAACGCCATCCGGCTTCGGGCCACCATAGGCCCAGTCGAGCAGTTCGACCGTGTGCAGGATCGGAATTCCGGTTCCCGATGCGATCTGTGTGATGCAGCCGATATTGCCGGCAGCGATCAGGTCGGGTCTGGTCGCCTCGATGTTCCTCACCTTGCGCGCCTTCAATGTCGCCGAAATCTCCGGCTGCATGATGTTGTAGGTGCCGGCCGAACCGCAGCACAGATGGCCCTCGACCGGGTCCTTTACCCGGAAGCCGGCGGCCTTCAGGAGGTCCTTCGGCGCGTTGGTGATCTTCTGGCCGTGCTGCATCGAGCAGGCGGAATGATAGGCGACCGTCAGGTTCGGGCGGATTTTCGGTTCGGGCAGATCAATGGACGAAAGATATTCGGTGATGTCCTTCGCCAGCTCGGAGACGCGCTTCGCCTTGTCGGCGTAGGCGGGATCAAGGCGCAGCATCCAGCCGTAATCCTTGATCGTCGTGCCGCAGCCCGACGCGGTGATGACGATAGCGTCGAGCCCTCCATTGTCGATCTGCCGAGTCCAGGCGTCGACATTGCGCCGCGCGTCGGCGAGCGCCTGTTCCTCGCGACCCATGTGGTGGACCAGCGCGCCGCAGCAGCCCTCGCCTTCCGGCACCACGACCTCGACGCCGATCCGGTTCAGCAGCCGGATCGTCGCATCGTTGATGCCGGGCTTCAGCACCGGCTGAGCGCATCCGGTGAGAATCGCGACACGGCCGCGGTTCCCCGTCGCCGGCTTGTGTGTGCCCGGCTCGGCAAACGGCGACGGTTTTTCGATCGTCCCCGGGGCAAGTTCGAGCATCGCGCCGAAAGCTTTCAGCGGCGGGATCGCGCGGAACAGGCCTGCGAAGGGCCGGCCAAGCTTCGCCAGATAAAGCGACGCGCGGAAACGGTCCGGATACGGCAACACCAGCGCCAGGACATTGCGGGTCAGGCGGTTGAAGAAGGGGCGCCTGTAGGTTTTCTCGATATGGGCGCGGGCGTGGTCGACCAAATGCATGTAGTGCACACCCGAGGGGCAGGTCGTCATGCAGGCGAGGCAGGAGAGGCAGCGGTCGATATGGGTGACGACCTTCTCGTCGGCGGGCCTCCCGTTCTCCAGCATGTCCTTGATCAGGTAGATGCGTCCGCGCGGACTGTCGAGTTCGTTGCCGAGCGTCAGATAGGTCGGACACGTCGCCGTGCAGAAGCCGCAATGCACGCAGGTGCGCAGGATCTTCTCCGACGCCGCAACGCCCGGATCCTGCAACTGGTCCGCGGTGAAGTTGGTCTGCATGACGACGTGTCTTTCCGGTTTGTCAGATCCACCAGCTCATCGGGTCGGGGATCGGTTCGTTCTTGTTGAGCGCCATCATGCCCTTCACCAGACGGACGACGACCCAGACCGCGACGGCGATCATCAGGGGGATGCCGATCACGATGAACACCAGGACGAATGCAACGAGCGAGGCCAGGATGCCGATCCAGAAGGTGCGGATCAGCCAGGTGTAGTGGCTCTCGACGAAGCCGGCGGCCTTGCCTCGGTTGATATAGGCGATGACGACGCCGACGATGGTCGGGAGCCCGCCGAACACGAAACCGGCGAGATAGAGAATGTAGACGACCATCGCGTTCTGCGGGCCGGGGTCCAGCCACTTGTCGGTCTGGCGCGGGCCGAGCGGCGGCGGAGTATTGGGAACTGTCATGTTGCGTCTCCGGTTGGTTGGGGGTCAGGCAGCCTTGCGGCCGCCATTCCACACCATTCTGCCGGGATTGAAAACGCCCGCCGGATCGATTGCCGCGCGCACGCGTTCGGACAGCGCGGCCACCGGAGCCGCAAGCGGCTGGAACACCGGCACGGACGCGCGCAGCGTATCGGACGCGCGGACGAGCGTCGCGTGGCCGCCGCCGCATTTCGCCACCGCATCGCGCACGATCCCGGCCGCCGCGTTGCCCTCGTCGGCGAGTTGCAGCCAGACCAGCCCGCCCTGCCAGTCGTAGTAGGCCTCGCCATGGACCTGGCGAAGAACCATCGCCGCGACGTCATGGCCGGCCATCGGCGCAACCGAGACTTTCCACAGCGGCAGCGTTCCCCCGGCAAAGGGCGCGACGTCGGCCACCGATTTCCACAGCGGCTTCGAGCGCGTCTCGTCGATCACGCTCGCCTCGCCGCCGCCCGGCAACGCCGCGCGCAACCGTTCCAGCCTGGCAGCGACCGACTCCGCGAATCCTTCGAGGCGCAGCAGCGTCGAGGCGCCGTCGAGGCCCATGCGCATCGCGATCGCCTGCGGCAGGTGCGCCGCACCGGAGACCTCGGCGCTGGTGCCGAGAGCGGCGGCCATCAGGTTCGCGGCGTCGCTGTCGGAGGCGCCGTGGACGACAAGCGTCGCCTCGGTTTCGGCGCGCGGCAGCACCTTGAACGAGACTTCAGTCAGCAGGCCGAGCGTGCCCCAGCTTCCGGCCAAAAGCTTGACCAGGTCGAGGCCGGTGACATTCTTCATCACCCGGCCGCCATTCTTGACGATCTCGCCCGAACCGTTGACGAAACGGACGCCGAGCAGGCCGTCACGCGCCGCGCCGGCGATGATGCGGCGCGGGCCCGAGACATTGGCGGCGGCGATAGCGCCGATGGTCGGCACGCCATTGGCGCCGAAAAGGCGGCGCCAGTCGGCCGGCTCGAAGGCCAGCATCTGGTTGTTTTGCGCCAGCGCCGCCTCGATTTCGGCGACCGGCGTGCCGGTGCGCGCCGTCATCACGAGTTCGGCCGGATTGTAATGCGTGATGCCGGATAGCCCCGCCGTCGACAGCGTGCGGTCGGCGGAAAACGGCTGGCCGATGCCGCGCTTGGTGCCGCCGCCGGCGATCTCCAGCGTGCCGCCCTTGCCCGCCGTTTCGCGCACGATGTCTGCGGCCTCGGCTTCGGAAGCCGGAGAGATGATGTCGGTTGCGGCCATGATCACACCGTCCTGCGCATGGCGAGGTCGAGCGGGAAGACCTTGGACGGGTTGAGCATCCATGCAGGATCGAAGGCGGCGCGGACGCGCATCTGCTGGTTGAGGTCCGTCTCGGTGAACTGGTGCAGCATCAGGTCGCGCTTCTCGATGCCGACGCCGTGCTCTCCGGTGAGACAGCCGCCTGCATCGACACAGAGCTTCAATATCTCTATGCCCGCGGCCTCGGCTTTCTCCGCCTCGACGGGATCGTTGACGTTGTAGAGGATCAGCGGGTGCATGTTGCCGTCGCCGGCATGGAACACGTTGGCCACGCGCAGTCCGTATTTCTCGATGATCGCCGAGGTCTCGCGCAGCACGTGGGAAAGCTGGCCGAGCGGCACGGTACCGTCCATGCAGATATAGTCGGCGATGCGCCCGGTCGCGCCGAAGGCCGATTTGCGGCCCTTCCAGATCGTCGCCGCCTCCATCGCCGACTGGCTTTCCTTCACCCGCTTGACGTTGTGCTTCCTGGCTATGGCGATGATCTTCCCCAACATCGCGTCCATCTCGTCGTCGGAGCCCTCGACCTCGACGATCAGCAGCGCCTCAACGTCCATCGGGTAGCCGGCGTGGGCGAAGGCCTCGCAGATGTCGATCGCCTGCTTGTCCATGAACTCGATGGCGACCGGGATGATGCCTTCGCCGATGATGTCGGCGACGCAGGCGCCGGCGACCTCGGAGGAATCGAATCCGAACAGGACGGGGCGCGCGCCCTCGGGCTTGGCCAGCAGCCGCACGGTCGCCTCGGTGATGATGCCGAGCTGGCCTTCCGAACCGCAGACGAGGCCGAGCAGGTCGTAGCCTTCGGGGTCGAGCGCCTTGCCGCCGATATCGACGATCGTGCCGTCATGCAGCACCAGCTTCACGCCGAGCAGGTTGTTGGTGGTCACGCCGTATTTCAGGCAGTGCGCGCCGCCGGAGTTCATGCCGATATTGCCGCCGATTGTGCAGGCAAGTTGCGACGAAGGGTCGGGCGCGTAGAAGAAGCCGTCGGCGGAGACCTCGTCGGAGATGCGCAGATTGGTGACGCCGGCCTGAACGCGCGCCGTGCGGTTCGCGAAATCGACCTCGAGCACGCGCGACATCTTCGAGACGCCGATCACCACGGCATCCTCCTGCGGGATCGCGCCGCCGGAAAGCGAGGTGCCGGCGCCGCGCGGAACCACCGGCACGCCATTGGCGGAACAGTATTTCATGACGGCAGCCGCCTGCTCGGTCGTCTCCGGAAGGACGACGGCCAGCGGCACGCGGCGATAGGCGGTGAAGGCGTCGGTCTCGAAGGGAACCAGTTCGCGCTCCTCGGTCACCAGGCAATCGGCGGGAACCAGCGCGGCGAGCGCCGCGCGAATCTCGGCGCGCCTGGCGATAACCTCTGCTCTCGGCTCGAGGAAGCGGATCTGGTTCATGATTCTCCTCCGGACGCAACGCTGCATAAGGCATCGTCAAGTGGTCAATCTTTTTTACCACTTTGGCGCGGGGCCGGCAATACGGCGATGCGTCTTGCACAAATTTGGTGCGATTTGTGATCCTGGCATGCCGTTCGAGCGTACACTTATTCACGCCGAGGAGAAAATCTCATTTGATTAATCCCGGAACACGGCTACGCATGTAGATGCCGTAGCGTAAGCCACAGGGGGAGAAGCGGTACAGAATGAGCAATTTTGGCGATCTTGAAATCTTCGCACGGGTGGTGTCCGCGGGCTCCATGTCGGCTGCGGGCCGCGAACTCGGCCTTTCTCCGGCCGTCGTTTCGAAGCGCTTGCGCAGGCTCGAGGACCGGCTCGGCTCGCGTCTTCTTCAGCGCACGACGCGCCAGATCGCCCTCACGGAAGCGGGTCAGGGCTTCTACGAGCGCGTGGTGGCGATCCTTGCCGGCGTCGAGGAGGCGGAAGCCTTCGTGTCGCGCCGTTCCTCGACGGCGCGCGGCACGCTGAAAGTGACCGCGCCGACATCGTTCGGCCGCATGCACATAGCGCCGCATCTCGGCGCCTTCATGGAAGCCAACGGCGATCTCGCGATCAACCTCGTGCTCTCCGACGCCTTCGTCGACATCGTCGGCGAGGGATACGACGTCGCCATCCGGATCGCCGAACTGGCGGATTCCAGCCTGGTTGCGCGCAAGATCGCGCCCGTGCGCCGCATCCTGTGCGCGACGCCGACCTATCTGGCGAGCCACGGCACGCCGGCGACGCTCGACGATCTCGCCCATCACAGCTGCCTCACCCATGTCGCCGGCGAGTCCTGGAAGCTCGAGGGACCGGCCGGCCCTGTCGCCTTCCGGCCGAACGGCGCGCTGATGACCAATTCGTCGGAAGTCGTGCGCGAGGCGGTCCTCGCCGGCATCGGCATCGGCCTGCGCTCGACCTGGGATATCGGGCCGGAACTGGCGTCCGGCAGGCTGGTGCAGGTGCTGCCGGACTACGAGGGCTCGCGCAACATAGCCGTCCACGCGATCTATCCGTCGCGGCAGTTCCTTCCCGTGAAGGTACGCCTGTTCATCGATTTCCTGGCCGATCTCTACGCGCCGGTCCCGTATTGGGAGGCAGGCATCGACAACCCGGCCTCCGCCGCATCGATCCTGGAGCCGGTCCGCCAGCGCGCGGCGGCTTCCGCGATACGCTGATGCTCTAATGCGCCGCGTCGCTGTGTGAACGGCGGATGCGGCGCACGACCATCCATATCACAAGCACCACAACCGGCACAGCCAACGCGGTGATCAGGCCGTCGGAAATGCCGATCCGTTTCGGCTCCAGCCCTTTGACGACATAGGAAATCAGGCCGACGACGTAGTAGGAGACGGCGGCGACCGACAGGCCCTCGACCGTCTGCTGCAGCCTCAGTTGCAACCTGGCGCGGGTGTTCATCGAATGCAGCAGGTCGCGGTTCTGCTTTTCCACTGAGACGTCGACCTTGGTGCGCAGCAGCGTCGCCGCGCGCGCCAGCTTTTCCGACAGATTGGCCAGCCGGTCCTCGACCGAGCGGCAGGTGCGCATCGCCGGGGCGACGCGACGTTCCAGGAACGAGCGCCAGGTGTCGTAGCCGGTCACCGGGTCCTCGGCGAGCGCGTCGAGCCGGTCGTTGACGATCTGGTCATAGGCGCGGCTGGCCCCGAAGCGGTACAGGCTGGAGGCTGCGTCGGCCTCCAGGTCGGCTGCGAGCGTCGTGATCTCGTCGAGCAGGGCCTCGGCGTCGCCGGCGTCGATCGACCGCATGCGGTTGGTCAGCGCGGCGAGTTGGTCCTCGGCCTTGCGCATGCGCGGCGACAGGCGCTGCGCCAGCGGCAGGCCGAGCATCGCCATGGTGCGGTAGATCTCGATGTCGAACAGGCGCTGGGCCAGCGCGCCGGTGCGCTGCGGGCTCATGCCCCTGTCGAGAACGAGGATCTGTGTCAGCCCGGACGAATCCTGGCGGAAGTCGGTGACGATCACCGCCAGCCCGCCCTCGATCTCGGAGCAGCACAGCGTCGCCGGGTCGAAGTTCCCGATCAGCCTCATCGCCGCCGGCGAAAACTTGCGGATTTCCATGCGGGCGCCGGCGATCAGCGTGCCGGGTGCGGGGAATTCCTCGCCGAAGGGATGGCCGGTTAGCGCCTCGCCGAAGCGGCGCGGCAGCGGCCCTTCCCACAGATAGGTGGAGGCCTCGGTGTGGCGCTCCCAGCGCAGCGTGCCCTTGCCGGTATCGATCGTATGGTGGCGGGCCTGCTTTTCGGGCGGGGCCGAGCCGTGGCGCTGCGACAGTTCCGACAGCACCGCGTGATCGACCGTCGCGCCGCCCTCGGTCATGAAGCAGAGCTTGATCAGGGCGCGCGGCGCGGCGATCGCCGGCGCCGGCCGCGCGTGGATCTCGCCGAGCGCGGCGGCGCGGTTGGCATGGAGCGGAAAACCGAAGGCGCCGCGTCGCTGCGGCACGCCGGTATCGGGCACGGCTTGCGCTGGCTTGTCTTTTTGCGTTTCGGCGCTGTCGGTCATCAAATCCGTTCCGGCAGGGGATTCCGCGTGACTATACAGTGACTTTTTCCGAATGATACGCCGCGCGGATGCGCAAATTGTCCCGCCGCGCAGACTTGCCGGATCGCCCAGTGGACAATAAAATTGACCATTCGGCGCGCGACCCGCTACTTTGGTAGCGCAACCGGGAGGACCGAATGGCGCAGAGCTTCTTTTCGCGAATCGACCACGTGCGGACCGCCGACGAGGTGTGCGCGCAGATCGAGACGCTGGTGCTCGAAGGCGTGCTGCGCGTCGGCGACAAGCTGCCGGGCGAGCGCGAACTGGCGCGGCAGTTCGATGTGTCGCGGCCGGTGCTGCGCGAAGCCTTCAAGGACCTGGAAAGCCGCGGCCTGCTGACGACCCGGCACGGCGGCGGCACCTTCGTCGCCGACGTCATCGGCGACGTGTTCTCGCCGATCATGCTGGAACTGATCGCCAAGCACCCGAAGGCGACGCGCGACTATCTGGAATATCGCCGCGACGCCGAGGGCATCGCCGCCGCCTATGCCGCCGAACGCGCGACCGACGACGACCGGGCGCTTCTGACCGACATCATGACGCGCATGGAAGCGGCCCACGGCAAGGACAGCTTCAAGGACGAGTCCGAGATCGACATCGAGTTCCACCAGGCCGTCTGCGAGGCCGCCCACAACATCCTGCTGATGCATGCCCTTCGCTCCTGCTACCGGCTGCTGCAGAACGGCGTCTTCTTCTCACGCGCCTTGGTCTACGGCCTGCCCGGGGCGCGCGACGATCTCCTGAGACAGCACCGCGCGATCTATGACGGCATCATGGCGCGTGACGCGGCGGCCGCGAAGCGCGCGGCGGAAGCGCATATGGAGTTCGTCGACCGCTACAGCCGCGAGGCCGAGCGCGCGAAGAGCTGGGAAACCGTCTCGAAGATGCGCCGCGCGCAACGGCTGGAACCGGCGGGATAACCCGCCGGCACGACCTTCGCGAAATAACCAGCTAGGCTTTGCCGGCGGGCTTGCGCTTAGCGGGCGCCTTGGCCGGAACCTTTGCCGAAGTCTTCGCCGACGCCTTGGCCGGCGCCTTTGCGGGAGCCGCCGACTTTGCCGCTGCCGGCGCCTTGGCCGCCGCGACCTTCGGCCTGGCCGGCGCTTTCGGCTTGGCGGCAACCGCCGGATTCGCGACCGGTTTGGCCTTCGCTTCCGGCATCCGCTTCAGCGCCGTCGCCGGCGGCTCGAGCAGGTTGTGATGGCCTATCTTGGCGATGTCGGTCTCGCCGGCCAGCGCCATGGTGAGATCGAGTTCCTTGCGCAGCAGCTGCAGCGCCTTGGTGACGCCCCGTTCGCCCGCCGCGCCGAGACCGTATACGAAGGCGCGGCCGACGAAGGTCGACTTCGCGCCGAGCGCGACCGCCTTGAATATGTCCTGGCCGGAGCGGATGCCGGAATCGAGGTGGATTTCGATCTTGTCGCCGACCGCATCGACGATCGGGGGCAGCATGTCGATCGTCGCCGCCGCCCCGTCGAGCTGGCGGCCGCCGTGGTTCGACACGATGATCGCGTCGGCGCCGGTCTTCGCCGCGATCTTCGCGTCCTCGACATCGTTGACGCCCTTGAGGATCAGCGGACCGTCCCACCTCTCCTTGATCCACTCGACCGATTTCCAGTCCAGCGTCGGATCGAACTGGCTGTTGGTCCAGTCGGAAAGCGACGACATGTCCTCGACGCCCTTCACGTGGCCGACGATATTGCCGAAACCGCGGTTCCTGGTGCCCGCCATGCCCATCAGCCAATGCGGCTTGAAGGCGAGGTTGACCAGGTTGGCGAGCGTCGGCTTGGGCGGCGCGGAGAGGCCGTTCTTGATGTCCTTGTGGCGCTGGGCGAGGATCTGCAGGTCGAGGGTGAGCACCAGCGCCGAGCAGCCGGCCGCCTTGGCGCGGGCGATCAGGTCGGCGGCGAAGCCGCGGTCGCGCATGACGTAAAGCTGGAACCAGAACGGCTTCGACGTCGCCGCCGCCACCGTCTCGATGGAACAGATGCTCATGGTCGAGAGCGTGAACGGCACGCCGAACTTCTCGGCCGCGCGGGCGGCGTGGATCTCGCCATCGGCATGTTGCATGCCGGTCATGCCGACCGGGGCGAGCGCCACCGGCATCGAGACGTCCTGGCCGATCATGGTGGTCGCGACCGAGCGATTGTCGATGTTGCGGGCGACGCGCTGGCGCAGCCTGATCTTCGCGAAGGCGTCCGTGTTGTCGCGATAGGTGCCTTCCGTCCAGGCGCCGGAATCGGCGTAGTCGTAGAACATGCGCGGCACGCGGCGGCGCGCGATCTTCTGGAGATCGTGGATATCGGTGACCTTGTCGAGATTCATCTGAGCCATTTCCTGTCGCGTTCGTCGCACAGGTCATAGCGCCAAGGAGGGGTCAGGGAAAGACGGCAATCGCGCGCCGATGCGCGCGGGGAATGCAGGGTGCGCCGAAAGTCAGCGCACCGAGCCGGTCATGATGGGCGATACGCCATAGCCGTCGGCCGGCGCTTTGCCGGCGATGGCGACCTCGGTATAGACCGCAAGGCCGAGGAAAGAGATAGCGAGCAGCGTAGCCGCCGACAGAAAAGCCGCGCGAACGGGCATGATAGGCTCCTGAAAAACGTCGATTTCCACCGTATAGAACTCCAACCGGCGGAAAGCGTGTGTGCATTCGGGCACATCCCGACATCGCACGCGCCGCCGTATAGTCAGAACGCACAAGGCTTTCAATCGTTTCATAACCGCTTCGCGCAGGATATCGCATGGTGTTGCAGAACCGCGTCACCCCTTTCGGTGAGATCGTCCAAAACCCCGCGCGCGGCGCGTTCACGGGCAATCGCGGCATCCTGCACGACGCGACGACGAAGACGCTGCATCCGACCCGGCGATGGACGACGCGGGCGTGGATCGTCTGCGTCTGCGCCTTCAAGGGGTGGAAGCGCGAAGTCATGGGCCGCAACAACAACGGAAGGGAAGGCTGGACGGAACTGTTCTTCCTCGACGAGGCGACGGCCTTTTCCGCCGGTCACCGCCCCTGTTTCACCTGCCGTCGCGAGGATGCGAAGCGCTTCCAGGCCGCCTGGGCGGAAGGCAATGATTGCGCGCCGCCGAAAGCGGCAGAAATGGACGCCGTCCTGCATGAAGAGCGTCTCGACGGGCGCATGAAGCGCCTGCACCCGCTGCCTTGCCCGCCGGAAGACTTGCCGGACGGCGCAATGGTGACCGACGGTTCGCGGGCGTTACTGATTCGCACCGGCCACGCATGGCGCTGGTCGTTTACAGGTTACGAGGCCGTCCCGATGCCCCGTTCCGGCCTGAAGCTGCTGACCCCGCCCTCGACTGTGCGGGCATTGCGCGCCGGCTACGCGCCGGAGATCCATTACACCGCGCTGCACTATCCGCCGGCCGGCGGCGATTGAGACCGCCACGCACGGGCGATCAGCAGGGTCAGCACGAGCAATCCAAGGATCGTGACGAAGCCGGTCTCGCCGGCGAGGTAGTCGACCGCGACGGGCCTCTCGGTCGCCGTCGCCGCGTCGAACCGATCCCACATGAGGTTGAGGGCGCGATGCGCCAGGGCCGCCGGCCAGATGCTCGCCGATGCAAGCCGCAGCCAGCCGTAGACGGCACCGCCGAGCGTCAACGCGGCGAGGAACAGCGGCACCGCGATCCACCAATCTCCGCCGGCATGGTAGAACGGCGTCAGCAGGATGAGCGGCAGGTGCCAGACGCCGTGCAGGAAGCCAACGATCAGGCTCGCCCGCATCGGCCCGAGATGGAGAAGGCGCGGCAGCAAGAAGCCGCGCCAGCCGGTCTCCTCGCCGAGCGCGCCGAGCATGGCGCCAATCAGCAGGCTGACCACGAACTTCACGGCCGCCTGCGTGATCGCCTCGGGCGCGAGAAAACCGGAAAACTGGCCGAGACCCGTCGCCCAGACGATCAGGTAGCCCGGCAGCAGGACGGCGAAGGGCAACAGCACGGCGGCGGGCCACAGCCGGAAACCCGGCCGGTGCAAGCCGAGCTCCTTCCAGCCGGCAAGCGACCACGCGTCACGGGTGACGAAAAGCTTGACGGCAGCGACCGCGACAAGCGGCGTGAACATGGTGAGGAGCAACACTGCCTCGCCGACCGCCTCGGCATTCAGGGCGAGAATCAGCGCCAGAGCAAGCGCG
>JBAQHA010000696.1:0-3400 GCA_049288075.1 Oricola sp. | reverse complement strand
ATAACAGGCGTTTCACCGATTCCCTGAGTTCCAGGCCGCGCTCGGTCGGTACCAAGGTGCTTCCCGAGCGCACCAGGATCGGATCACCGAGGATATATCGCAGGCGCTTGAGCGCAAGGCTCACGGTGGGTTGGGTCTGACCGAGTATGTCGGCAGTTCGCGACACGCTGCACTCGGTGAGAAGAAGGTAAAGCGTCCGCATCAAGCGTACGTCCAAGGCACCATCAGCTGGCAGCATGGGCGATCTCCTACGACACAGTCGTCATGGTGTGTCCACTTCTGAAGAAGCAAAAAATGTGCCATCTAATCCTAATGCGGAACATTCGGATTCTTCTCCCGACGCCGCTCGAAACGGACACCTAACGGCCATCATGCTGATGCAAAGATACGCAAATCATCGCCATTATCCGCCCAGAAATGAAGCAATGCCAACACGCTACTGGAGGTCAGAGCCTGGCAACTGATCGGTACCAATAAAATTGGATGTCAATTGTCGGACCCACAGGGGACAGCCCGCAATTGATACGGAAGAATCCGCTGGTGGGATGGACAGGCATCTCCCTCGGGCGAGCAGACTGTATTTGCCGACATAACCAGAGAGCATCGCCCCATGAGCGTTCTATTGAGCATCTATGTCAAAGACATCAAGATCGGAGAGGATGATTTCCACCTTTCTGGATTTAGCGGTCGGGGTGCAGGTGGACTTCGTCGAAAGATCAAGCGGCTTGGCCGGGTTTCGGTCTTCTACAAGCTGACGCATTCTAGCTTCGACATCGGGGCGATTCTGGGCAAATATTTTGCGTCGCGGACGCTGCGCCGGCTGGGCTTCGAACTACGGATCTTTCCGGCGATCAAGTGAAGCCCTTCGTCGAGGGGCAGACGAATGAGTACAACGATGTTGAGGTGATCGCCGAAGCTGCCATGCGACCGAACCTGAATTTGGTTCGCGAGAAGACGCAGAGTCGGGTCAACCTGCCGGTGCCGCACCGTTCATTCGACGAACTACTCAACGGATTCTCCCTCAATCACAAACGAGGGCCCGATGGAATCCCATTTCTCAGACCGGACTCTCGCTGTTCCCCGGCGTCGGCGACTAACCTTCAAACACGATCGCCCGAACAGTGCGATGGCGCGAAGGCGTCATTCCGTGGAAGGCTCTGTATTTCTGCGCGAAATGTGCCGAAGAGTGGAACCCCGTCGCGATTGCGATCTCGGTCACGGACAGTCCGGTCTGCAATAGCAGGCTGCGCGCCGTGGTCAGGCGGATGCGCATGTAGTACTGCGCCGGCGTCAGCTCGAAATGCTTCACGAACAGCCGTTCGGTCTGGCGGATCGAGATGTTGGCGCGTGTCGCCAGATCGGCGATCGACAGCGGGTATTCGGTATTGGCCTCCATCAACCGCAGGACCTCGACAAGCCGCCGGTTGCAGGTTCCGTAGCGCGCCGGAATCGCCGTTTGCGGCGTCTTCGGGTTGCGGATGGCGCTGTAGACCATCATGTCGGCAACCTGCCCGGCGAGTTCCGCTCCGTGGTTCTGTGCGATGATGTGCAGCATCAGGTCGGCTGCCGCCGTGCCGCCGGCGGCGGTCGCGGTTCGTCCCGGCACGAAGGCATGGTGCGACATCCGCACGGAGGGGAAGTTCTCGTGAAAGGCCTCCTGTTCCTGCCAGTGGACCGAGCACTCCTGGCCATCGAGGAGACCTGCCTGGGCGAGCACCGCCGTTCCGCCGCACAATGCGAGGATGCGCGCGCCGTGGGCCTGCCGCTCGCGCAGATAGGAGAGCAGCCGCGGCGTGATCGCGGCGCGCGGCGACAGTCCGCCGACAACGACCAGGCTGTCTCCGCGCCTGAGCAGCCGCAGGCCGCTGTCGACCATCACCTGCGTGCCGTTGGAACACGTGACAGGCTCTCCCGTGACCGACAGCGTGCTCCAGCGATAGAACGGCCGCCCGGCCGCCTGGTTGGCGAGGCGCAGCGGTTCCAGCGCGGATGAGAACGCCAGGTGGGTGAACTGGTCGAGCAGCAGGAAGGCATAGTGGTGCGGCGCGGAATCGTTGGCGGGTTCGCCGTCATGGGCCACCCGCATCGGCGGCCATTCGGCCGCGGTGTCGGCGGTTGCGGTTTCGAGACGCCGGACCCGTTCCATGGCCGCTACCCCCGCATCCGGGTTCCCTGCGGATCGTATAGCGGCGCGGCGGCGACGCGTGCAGCCAGCATCTCGCCGTTGATTTCGACCTGCAGCATCGTGCCCTCGGCCGCGCAATCCGGCGGCACATAGCCCATCGCGACGGAGCAGCGTGAATGATGCGCATAGCCGCCCGAGGTGACGTGGCCGATGCAGGCGCCGTCCCTGAGGATCGCCTCGTCGCCGACGACGTCGCGCCTGTCGCTGTCGACGACCATGGTGACGAGGCGCGCCTTCGGTCCCTGCTGTTTCTCGACGAGCGCCGCTTCGCGGCCGATGAACGGCTTGCTCCAGTCCACGAAGGCGTCGAGGCCGCTTTGGGCGGCGGTGTAGTCGGGCCGGAAATCCATCGTCCACACGCCCCAGCCCTTCTCCAGCCGCAGGCTCATCAGCGCGCGCGCGCCATAGGGCTTCAGGCCGAGATCGGCGCCGGCCGCCTCGCTGTGTTCCCACAGCGCCATCTGGAATTGCGGCGCGCAGTAGATCTCGTAGCCGAGCTCGCCGGAGAAGGAGAGCCGGACCAGTATCGCCGGCACGCCGCCGACGAAGGTGCGGCGGATGTCGCGAAACTTTAGCGCACCGGCGGACACGTCCTCGCGCGCGATCCGCTGCAGCAGCTTGCGCGCGTTCGGCCCGGCGATCGCCACGCCGTGCAGTTCGTCGGTGACATTGCGATAGGCGACACCCGTTTCGGGCAGATGGCGCTCGAACCAGCGCCGGTGCATCTCCTGTGCCGTGCCCGAGCCGAACAGCAGGAAATCCTCCTCGTCGAGGCATGCGACCGTCAGGTCGCCATAGAGCTTACCCGCCGCCGTCAGCATCGGCGACAGCGCGACCCGGCCCTTTTTCGGCAGCCGCCCGGCGAGCATCCGGTCGAGGAAGGCGCGTGCACCGGGGCCCTTCACCGAGTGCTTGGCGGAGTTGGCGATCTCGATCATGCCGACCGCCTCGCGCACTGCCTTCACCTCGGCCGCGACATAGTCGTGGCTGCGGTTGCGGTCGAAGGTCGGCGCCTCGTGCGCGTCGGCCGGGCCATTGGCGAACCACAGCGCGTGCTCGAGCCCGAACGACGTGCCCATCACCGCGCCCCTGGCGACCTGCCGGTCGAAGAGCGAGGTGGTCTTCTGGCGCCGGCCCTTCGGCAGCGTTTCGTTCGGGAAGGTCATCACGAAGCGGCGCTCGTAGTTTTCCGACGATTTAACCGTTCCCCAGTCC
>JBAQHA010000695.1:0-5764 GCA_049288075.1 Oricola sp. | reverse complement strand
ATGCAGCGCCATGTAGATGACCGCGAGCGAACCGAGCGTGTAGAACGTCGCCCGGACCTCGTGGGATTGCCTGGTCGCGTAGGCCACCGCGTGGCAGGCGCGCGCCACGACGAAGCCGTACATCAGGATTTGCGCCAGAAGCAGCGGCGGCTCCGTCAGTGCGAACAAAAGCCCGATCGCCAGGAAGGCCGGGATATTCTCGAGGTCGTTGCGGTGCATCCGACGCGAGCGGTCGACATAGTCGTTGACGTCGAGTTGTTCGGGCCGCGGCTCCCTGTTCAGGACGCCCGGCCGCAGGTCCTCGGGGCTGGCGAATCCCGCCCTGCTTTTCGTCATGCGGTAGACCGTCATCCAGCCCTGCCCCATGACCTTCAACACGGCAAGCGCCGCGCTGATCGCGTAAACCTGAAAGACCGGGTTGCTGAAATCGAACGCGCTCATACCTCGAACACATCCTCGAACGCCTCGGGAAAATTCGCCCGGGCCACGTCCTCGTTGATCTGCAGCAGCGCCTGGTAGGAGGCGGGATCGAACGGGTGCTCGGCCGGCACGACCTCGCGCCCGAACAGCCAGGACAGCCTGCCTGCGTCCAGATTGCCGCGTTCGAAGGGCTCGGCTCCGAAATGGTGCCAGAGCGAATGGAGGAAGGCCGTGTCGGCCTTCTTTTCCGTCTTGTCGCGGTCCGGGTGGCGCGTGCGCGCCTTGATCGGCGTCACACCCTTGGGATTGGCGCGACGGATCGTGAACTGGTAGCCCGTGCCCGGCAGGCCGGACGGGAAACCGCGATGCTTGGTCATTTCGGGAAGTTTTGACACTAGGCTTCGACCTCCAGCTTGTCGGCCGTCCTCGTCTCGAAGTCGGAGGCGTCGTGGCGTTCCCAAAGCTGGCTTTCAGGCTTGCCGGCGAGTCGGTTGACCATGGTGCCGCGTTTTGCCGCCGGCCGTTCGGCGATCTGCTTCGTCCAGCGCTGCAAATGGGCGTATTCCGAGACGGCCAGGAAATCGCCGGCATCATTGTAGGAGGCGTTTGCGGCAAGGCGGCCATACCAGGGCCAGATCGCGATGTCGGCGATCGTGTAGGTTTCGCCCGCCATGTATTCGTGGTCGGCCAGATGCCGGTCGAGCACGTCCATCTGGCGCTTGACCTCCATCGAGTAGCGGTCGATCGCGTATTTCACCTTCATCGGCGCATAGGCATAGAAATGACCGAAGCCGCCGCCGAGATAGGGCGCCGCGCCCATTTGCCAGAACAGCCAGTTCAACGCCTCGGCGCGGCCGCGGACATCCGTCGGCAGGAAGGCGCCGAATTTTTCAGCCAGATAGAGCAGGATCGAGCCGGATTCGAACAGCCGGATCGGCTCGCCGCCGCCCTTCGGCGCGTGATCCATCATCGCCGGGATCTTCGAGTTCGGATTGACCGCGACGAAGCCCGAGCCGAACTGCTCGCCCTTGCCGATGCGGATCAGCCAGGCGTCGTATTCGGCGTCGGCATGGCCGGCGGCGAGCAGTTCCTCCAGCATGACGGTGATCTTCACCCCGTTCGGGGTACCCTGCGAATAGAGCTGCAGCGGGTGCCTGCCGACCGGCAGCTCCTTTTCGAATTGCGCGCCGGCCGTCGGCCGGTTGGTCGAGGCGAAGGCGCCGCCATTCTCTTCGTCCCACGCCCAGACCTTCGGCGGCACGTAGCCGGCGGGGAAATTGCTTTCTGGCGGGAATTTCTTTTCGTCGGTCATGAATATGCGTCCTTGTTGGCGGGAAGATTCACGCCAAGGTTTATAGGGCGGAAGCGAGGGATTTCAGCCGCCCGCCCGCCCGGTTCCCCGTCACAACGGAATATTGTCGTGCTTCCTGGCCGGCGCGGCGGCCCGTTTGCCCTTCAGCAGTTCGAAGGCCCGCGCCACGCGCTTGCGCGTCGAGTGCGGCATGATGACCTCGTCGATGAAGCCGCGCTGCGCCGCGATGAAGGGGTTGGCGAAGCGGTCCTCGTATTCCCTGGTGCGCGCGGCGATCTTCTCCGCGTCGCCGAGTTCGGAACGGTAGAGGATCTCGGTTGCGCCCTTGGCGCCCATCACGGCGATCTGCGCGGTCGGCCAGGCGTAGTTGACGTCGGCGCGGATATGCTTCGAGGCCATCACGTCATAGGCGCCGCCATAGGCCTTGCGGGTGATGACGGTGATCATCGGCACGGTCGCCTGCGCGTAGGCGAAGAGAAGCTTCGCCCCGTGCTTGATGATGCCGCCATATTCCTGGCTCGTGCCCGGCAGGAAGCCCGGCACGTCGACGAAGGTCAGGATCGGGATGTTGAAGGCGTCGCAGAAGCGGACGAACCGGCCGGCCTTCTTCGAGGCGTCGATGTCGAGGCAGCCGGCCAGCACCATGGGCTGGTTGGCGACGACGCCGACGGTCGAGCCGTTGAGCCGAATGAAACCGCACAGGATGTTGCCGGCATGGTCCTTCTGTATCTCGAAGAACGCGCCCTCGTCGGCGACCTTCGATATCACCTCGTGCATGTCGTAGGGCTTGTTGGCGTTGTCCGGCACCAGCGTGTCGAGGCTCATCTCGACGCGGTCGCCGGGATCGGCCGTCGGGATCACCGGCGGTTTCTCGCGGAACGAGGCGGGGAGGAAATCGAACAGGCGCCGTACTTCCAGCAGCGTCTCGATGTCGTTTTCGTAGGCCCCGTCAGCGACGGAGGACTTCTTCGAATGCGTCGACGCGCCGCCGAGTTCCTCGGCCGTGACGATCTCGTTGGTGACGGTCTTCACCACGTCCGGGCCGGTAACGAACATGTAGCTCGTGTCCTTCACCATGAAGATGAAGTCGGTCATCGCCGGCGAATAGACCGCGCCGCCCGCGCACGGGCCCATGATGACGGAAATCTGCGGAATGACGCCCGAGGCCTGCGCGTTGCGCCAGAACACCTCGGCATAGCCGCCGAGCGAGGCGACGCCCTCCTGGATGCGCGCGCCGCCGGAATCGTTCAGTCCTATGATGGGGACTCCGTTCTGCATGGCGAGGTCCATCACCTTGCAGATCTTCTCGGCATGGGTCTCCGACAGCGATCCGCCGAAGACGGTGAAATCCTGCGAAAAGACATAGACCGGGCGGCCGTTGATCGTGCCCCAGCCGGTCACCACGCCGTCGCCGGGAGGCCGCGTGTCCTGCATGCCGAAATCGGTGCAGCGATGCGTCTTGTAGGTGTCGTATTCCTCGAAGGAGCCCTCGTCGAGCAGCACGTCGAGCCGCTCGCGCGCCGTCAGCTTGCCTTTGGCGTGCTGCGCGTCGATGCGCTTCTGCCCGCCGCCGAGACGCGCCTCCGCCCGGCGTTCCTCGAGTTGTTCGATGATTTCCAGCATGAGGCTCCTCGCACCGTCTCCCGAATGGGATCGCATAGTCGGTTTGAGCCTGCGCAGCTAGGGTTGAAAAAGCAAGCAAGCGGATTTAGTAAAAATTCAAATAGCAAATTGCAAAGTTGCAAACATGCGCGCACGCAAAGTCTTCGCCGGTCGCAAGATCCGAGCCATCCGCCAGACCCACGGGCTGACGCAAGCGGCCTTCGCGGCGCAGCTCGGCATCTCCACCAGCTATCTCAACCAGCTGGAAAACAACCAGCGCCACATCACCGCGCCCATACTGCTCGCGCTCGCCGACGTCTTCTCCGTGGACATCAAGGAATTGTCCGGCAACGAGGACGACCGCCTGCTCGCCGACCTGGCCGAAGCCTTCGCCGACCCGATCTTCTCCGGCGACACTCCGCCCGCGCAGGACCTCAAGCTGGTCGTGCAGGGCACGCCGGCGGTGGCGCACGCGTTCCTCGCCATGCACCAGGCGCTGCGCCGGGCGTCCGAACGGCTGGCCGAGCTCGACGACACGCTGGAGCGCACCGGCGCCCATGCCGACCCGACGCCCTATGACGAGGTGCGCGATTTCTTCCACTACATGGACAATTACGTCGACGATCTCGACCGCGAGGCCGAGAAGCTGGCCGCACGGCTCGGCGGCGGCACGGCGAACCGCGACCGGATGCTCGCCGAGCATATCGAGCGCGCCCACGGCATCCGCACCGTCATCGGCGGCGCGGCGGAGGAATACGGCGCGATCCGCCGCTATGACGAGCACGCGCGCGTGCTGGCGCTCAACCCGCGCTCTTCGCAGGCGACGCACGCCTTCCAGGTGGCGCACCAAATCGCACTGATCGCCCATTCCGACGCCATCGACGCGATCGTGGAAAAGGCGGAGTTCCGCTCCCGCGACGCCGGCGCGATCTGCCGCATCGGGCTCGCCAACTATTTCGCCGGCGCGACCCTCCTGCCCTATGGCGCGTTCCTGGAGGCCGCGCGCGCACTGCGCCATGATCTCGAACTGCTCGGCGAACGCTTCGGCGCCAGCCTCGAACAGGTCTCGCACAGGCTCTCGACGCTGCAGCGGCCGGGGCAGAAGGGCGTGCCCTTCTTCTTCGCCCGCGTCGACCAGGCCGGCAACATCACCAAGCGCCATTCGGCGACCAAGCTGCAATTCGCCCGCTTCGGCTCCGCCTGCCCGCTATGGAACGTCCACACCGCCTTCGAGACGCCGAACCGGATTGTCAGGCAACTGGCGGAAACACCTGACGGGATTCGCTATCTCTGCCTCGCGACGACCGTCTCGAAACCCGGCGGCGGCTTCCGCAAGCCGGTGCAGCGCTATGCGCTCGCGCTCGGCTGTGAGGTGCGCCATTCGGCCGAACTCGTCTATGCGGATGACCTGGACACGCTCCGCGACGAGGCCTTCGAGCCGATCGGCATCTCCTGCCGCATCTGCGAGAGGAAGGACTGCCACCAGAGGGCCGTGCCGCCGCTCAAGCACAGGTTGTTCGTCGACGAGACCGCGAGGGATACGGTGCCGTACCGGTTCGAATAGTGTGGATTGCGTGACGGCCACGCGACCGATGGCTTTCGCGACCGGAACAGGCTAGGCCAGACCGAATGAGCCTCGTTCAAGCACCCCTTGCCACTGCCGAACCGCCGCGTTTCAACCGGACGCTCGTCGGAATCGGCCTGATGGCGCTCGGCTTCCTGTGTTTTGCGATCTCGGACGCGACCGCGAAATTCCTGTCGCAGGATTTCCAGCCGTTCCAGATCGCCTGGCTGCGCCAGCTCGGAATCCTCGCTGTCGCGATCTGGATCGTCGCGACGCGCGGCGTTTCCATCCTGCGGACCAACAGCCCGGGATTCCAGCTCCTGCGGGGATGCGTCGCCGCCCTGTCCTCGTCCTGCTTCATCTTCGCGGTAAGCTACGTGCCGCTGGCGGACGCCGTCGCGGTCAGTTTCGTCGCGCCGTTCATGGTCACGGTTCTCGCGGCGCTGGTGTTGCGCGAAACCGTCGGGATTCGCCGCTGGACGGCGGTCTCGATCGGCTTCCTCGGCACGCTCATCGTGATACGGCCGGGCTTCGGCCTGTTCCAGCCGGCGATCCTGTTGGTGGTGGCCGCCGCGACAATGTTCGCCACGCGCCAGATCCTGTCCCGCGCCCTCGGGCCGGTGGACCGTACCGGCACGACCATAACCTACACTGCGATCACCAGCATCGCGCTCCTGACCATCCCGGCGATCGTCGTCTGGCACACGCCGACGAGCCTGCGGGATATCCTGCTGATCGTGCTGCTGGCGGGCTCCGCCGGGGTCGGCGAGGTCTTCATCATCCGCGCGCTCGAACTCGCCCAGGCGGCAACGCTGGCGCCGCTGCAATACACGATGATCGTCTGGAGCACCGGCCTGAGCTGGCTG
>JBAQHA010000694.1:0-6586 GCA_049288075.1 Oricola sp. | reverse complement strand
CAAAGCGCGCCGCAGACTTCGCCCGCCTGCCGCAGAAGGAGACTCGGCAAGACGATCGCTTCCCGGGTGAACCCGTCACCGCGGGCGCGCGCCACCCAGACGAAATAGACAACCGCGGCGAGGCTCTGGAACGTCAGGATCTGGCCGACTCCGATCTCGGCGGACGCCAGCTTGATGAACATGTCGTCGATCGCGAACATGGTCATCGAAAGCGACAGGAGCAGTATTGCCCTCAGATTGGCCGCGTCGGTCGCGGCGGAGCCGCCAGGCGGGCGGACTTCGGGAGCGTTCCCGCCGCTTGGTATCTTCGATGTCATGAACCGGAGCGCTGCAAGATAAGGTTATGGCTGCAATATGTATACAGCCATACCGCACCCGGCGCGTCCGGTCACGCCATTATTGGCTCAGCGTCCGAATAGCGAACCGATCATGCCGCGCAGGGCGTTGGCGCGGTCGCGCTTGGCGCGTGCGATGATCGCTTCCAGATCGTTTGCTTCGATATTTCTGGCATTCCGCTTGTCATTGGCCATTTCGGCAGTCCTTTCGGTCAAAACACGTATGTTGCACTGCAACAAGAATGGTTACTGTATGACCGATTTCAAACAGACGCAGGTATGCTAATTGCTCGGGGCAGCCATGCGCATGCCGCTGTCACGACCTGATCGCGGTCAGGTGCCGCGGGCAGGGGGCGGCGAGACGGCCGAGATATTCGCGCTGGCCGCCCTGCGCTGGACGATACGTTCCCGGTAGAGTGTGTACAGGCCGGTCGCGACGATGATCGCCGAGCCGAGAATGGTGAAACCGTCCGGCCATTCGCCGAAGAAAACCATGCCGAAAATGATCGACCAGAGCAGGCTGGTGTAGCGAAACGGGGCGACGACATGGATGTCGCCGGACCGCATGGCAAGCACCAGGCACTGGTAGCCGACAAAGAGAAACACGGTGGCGACGCCGAGAATGGCGACCGCTTTCAGTGACATCGGTTGCCAGCCGCCCATAAACGCCATCATGACGAGGCCGGACAGCGAAACGGCGGCTGTGGTCAACAGCGTGACGGCGAGGGCGGGGATATCGTGCGACAGCTTGCGCGTCGCGAGATCGCGCGTCGCGGCGAAGACGACGGTGACGAGCGCGGACAGCGAGTAGATGTTGAAACCCTCGACACCCGGCCGGATGATGATCACGACCCCGATGAAGCCGATGAGGACGGCCGACAGCCGCCGGATTCCGACGGTCTCGCGCAGGACGATGGCCGCCCCGAGCGTGACCGCGAGCGGCAGTGCCTGCAGGATCGCCGAGATGTTGGCTATCGGCATCTGGAACAACGCGAACAGGAAGAACACGGTGCCGAGGACTTCGCCGGCGATGCGGAGCGCCATCGCGCCACTCAGCGACCGGCGCAGCGGAACATGCGTACCGGCCAATCGCATGTAGAGGGCGAGGAAGAGGAACATCAGCGCGCCGCGCACCAGCATGATCTGCCCGGCATTGACCTCGCCGCCGAGCGATTTCGTCAGCGCGTCGTTGGCGGTGAAGCCGGCCATCGAAGCGGCCATGAAGATCGATGCGCGCAAATTGGCAGACAGGGCCATGAACGGATGCCGGGTGATTGCGGGGACTGGGCGTAACTGCCGGATGGGCTCCGGCGGCGTCCTCTTACGCCGCCCGAAGGGAATAGCCAATCCCGGTCGAGCGATGACGCGTCGGTCGCGACAAGCCCGTCAGGGGCCTTCGAGGCTGCCGGCGATCGGGCCGACAAGGTCGTCGAATACCGCTTTCTGCGCCCGCGGATAGCGCAAGTCGAGCGCGTGGATGACGCCGTCGCGGCCGAATTCGCGCCGCTCGTAGAAGATCATGTCGCCCTCGAAGCCGGAAACGACGGCCCAGTCCTTGCCGGCCTTGGCATAGGTAATTTCCCGGTTCCGCGACGCGGCGTCGGCTCTCTCCTGTTCGAGCAGCATTGCAGGCGTGAGTTCGAGCACGTTGTACTGGCCATAGACCGCCAGTTCGGCGCCGTCGGCGGAGCGGAAGCGCCGGCCGTCGCCATTGGCCGGCGGCGGATCGATCCGGTCGAAGATCTCGGCCGGGAACGCGGCGCGGGTGCCGAACCGGTCGTTCTGGTAGGTCAGCATGTCGGCCGCCGCCGCGCCGGCAAGCGCTGCAAGCAGGCAAAAGGCGAGCCATGCGCGGATCACGGTCAGCCGCCCGTCACGCTCATGTGACGCGACACGGACGGGCGCCTGGTGCGCCGGTCGATGATGAAGTCGTGGCCCTTCGGCTTGCGGCCGATGGCTTCGTCGATCGCGTCCGAGACGAGTTCGTTTCCCTCCGAGGCGCGCAGCGGCGCGCGCAGATCGGCTGCGTCCTCCTGGCCGAGGCACATGTAGAGCGTGCCGGTGCAGGTGAGGCGGACGCGGTTGCAGCTCTCGCAGAAATTATGCGTCATGGGCGTGATGAAGCCGAGCCTGCCGCCGGTCTCCTTAACCTCGACATAGCGGGCCGGACCGCCGGTCTTGAATGGAATGTCGGTCAGCGTGAAGTTCTGCTCCAGGTCTGCGCGCAGTTGCGACAGCGGCAGGTAACGGTCAGTGCGGTCCTCCTCGATCTCGCCCATCGGCATCGTCTCGATCACCGTCATGTCCATGCCGCGGCCATGGGCCCAGCGCAGCATTGCGGGGATTTCGTCGCCGTTGAAGTCCTTCAGCGCGACGGCGTTGATCTTGACCTTCAGACCAGCTTCCTGCGCGGCGTCGATGCCTTCCATGACGCGGTCGAGGTCGCCCCAGCGGGTGATCTCGCGGAACTTGTCCCTGTCGAGCGTGTCGAGCGAGACGTTGATGCGGCGCACGCCGTTTTCGAACAGGCCGCGGGCGTGTTTCGCGAGCTGCGACCCGTTGGTCGTCAGCGTCAGTTCTTCGAGCGCGCCGGACTTCAGGTGGCGACCGAGCTGTTCGACAAGGTGCATGATGTTCTTGCGCACCAGCGGCTCGCCGCCGGTCAGCCGGAGCTTCTTCACGCCCTTGGCGACGAAGACGGTGCAAAGCCGGTCGAGTTCCTCGAGCGTCAGCAGGTCCTTCTTCGGCAGGAACGTCATGTGTTCCGACATGCAGTAGGTGCAGCGGAAGTCGCAACGGTCGGTCACCGAGACGCGCAGATAGGTGATGTCGCGCCCGAAGGGATCGGTCATCATCTGTCTTGTGGGCAGTGCGATGTCGTCTGGCATGAGCGGTCAAGCTTTCGGTTGTCTGGGACGTATGTTGATGCCATAGCCCTTCCCGTCAAGCCCATCAAACGATCGAAGCGGACGAACTCACATGACAGACACGGCGATATGGCCGACGGAACTGCGGGTGTCGAAGGACCGCCGCGAACTCACTGTCGCATTCAATTCGGGCGACACGTATACGGTTTCCGCGGAAATGCTGCGCGTCATGTCGCCTTCGGCGGAGGTGCAGGGCCATTCGGCCGAGCAGCGCGTCACCGTCGGCGGCAAGCAGAACGTCGCGATCATGGAGATGAAGCCGGTCGGCAATTACGCCGTGCGCATCGCCTTCGACGACATGCATGACACGGGGATTTTCACCTGGACCTATCTGCACGCGCTCGGCGCGGAAAAGGACCGGTTGTGGAACGCCTATCTGGACGAACTGAAGGAAAAAGGGCTTTCGCGATGAGCGACTTTGCGCCCGTGACCTCGGTCGAGGAGCTGGCGAGGCTCTATGGCGAGCCGGGCGAGGCGTCGCTCCTGAAGGTCGCCGACCGGATCACGCCGCAGTATCGCCGCTTCCTGGAGGCCTCGCCGTTCTTCGCGCTGGCGACGGCGGGACCGGAAGGGCTCGACTGCTCGCCGCGCGGCGAACTCGGCGGGCTGTTCCGCATCCTCGACGAAAGGACGCTCGCGGTCCCGGACAGGCGCGGCAACAATCGCATCGACAGCCTCGCCAACATCGTGCGCGATCCGCGCGTGGCGCTGCTGTTCCTCATTCCGGGCTCGGTGACGACGATCCGGATGAACGGCACGGCCATCGTCACGGTCGACGAGGACCTGCTGGCGAGCTTCGAGAAGGAGGAGAAGCGTCCGCGCTCGGCGATCGTTGTGACGGTGAACGAGATATACACCCAGTGCGGCCGGGCGGTGCTGCGGGCGAAATTGTGGGACCCGGAACAGCATGTAGATCCCGCCGCGATCCCGACGGCCGGCGACATCCTGAAGGAGCAGTCGCAAGGCGTCTTCGATTCCCGGACCTATGACAAGGAATGGGCCGGCCGCGCCGCCAAGACAATGTGGTGAGAAGTCAGTGGCGCACAACCACCTTCGTGCCGATACCGACCTGATTGTAGAGGTCGACGACGTCATCGTTCGCCATGCGGATGCAGCCGGACGACATCGCCTGGCCGATCGTCCAGGGCTGGTTGGTGCCGTGGATGCGATACAGCGTCGATCCGATATACATGGCGCGGGCGCCGAGCGGGTTGTCCGGGCCGCCTTCCATGTAGGCCGGCAGGATGCGGCCCTTTGCGCGTTCGCGCGCACGCATCTGCGCCGGCGGGGTCCAGCCCGGCCACTCGGCCTTGCGGGTGATGCGGTTACTCCCGGTCCAGGTGAAGCCTTCGCGGCCGACGCCGACGCCATAGGCCATGGCCCTGCCGGGCTTGACGACGTGATAGAGCCGGCGGTCGGACGTGTCGATCACGATAGTGCCGACCGGGTAGCCGTCGAAATTGACGACCTTGCGGCGGATCGGCGACTTGTTGGAGCGCCCGTAGGATGTCGGCCGGTTATCGTTGAGATATTGCTGGCGTTCGGTCCCGCGTTTCATCAGCAATTCGTGCAGCTGCACCTCGGCGCGAACCGCCGCCGATCCGCCCAACAGGATTGCGGTGGCGGCCAGAACGGACATGGCGGCTTTCTTCATCATCGGCTCCTGGTCTCGTCTCTTTTGCCCCAAACGGAAAGGTGACCCGACCGGGCGGGAGGGTCAAGACCGTAAGTACGCGATATCGGTGGGTCGGCTTAGCCGAGATTCAATTCCTTGAAGAAGTCGTTGCCCTTGTCGTCGATGACGATGAAGGCAGGGAAATCCTCGACTTCGATCTTCCATACCGCTTCCATGCCGAGCTCGGGGTACTCCAGGACCTCGACCCGCCTGATGCAATCCTGGGCAAGGCGGGCGGCCGGGCCGCCGATGGAGCCAAGATAGAAGCCGCCATGGCGGGCGCAGGCCTCGCGCACCTGGCGCGAGCGGTTGCCCTTGGCGAGCATCACCATCGAGCCGCCGAAGGACTGGAACTGGTCGACATAGGAATCCATGCGGCCGGCCGTGGTCGGGCCGAAGGAGCCGGAAGCATAGCCCGCCGGGGTCTTGGCGGGGCCGGCGTAGTAGACCGGATGGTTTTTCATGTAGTCGGGCATGCCTTCGCCCTTTTCCAGCCGTTCCCGGATCTTCGAATGGGCGAGGTCGCGGGCGACGATGATCGTGCCGGTCAGCGAAAGCTGAGTCTTTACAGGGTGCTTCGACAATTCGCTCAGAATGTGAGTCATCGGCTGGTTGAGGTCGATCCTCACCACATGCGCCGACAGCTTCCCTTCGTCGATCTCGGGCATGTATTTCGACGGGTCGGTCTCCAGCTGCTCGATGAAGATGCCGTCCCGCGTGATCTTGCCGAGGGCCTGGCGGTCGGCCGAGCAAGAGACGCCGATGCCGATCGGCAGCGAAGCGCCGTGGCGGGGCAGGCGAATGACGCGGACGTCGTGGCAAAAATACTTGCCGCCGAACTGCGCGCCGACGCCGGTCGCCTGCGTCGCCTTGTGGATCTCTGCTTCCATTTCGAGGTCGCGGAAGGCGTGGCCCGCTTCCGACCCCCGCGTCGGCAGGGTGTCGAGATAGCGCGTCGAGGCGAGCTTGACGGTCTTGAGGTTCATTTCCGCCGATGTGCCGCCGATGACGATGGCGAGGTGATAGGGCGGGCAGGCGGCGGTGCCGAGCGTCAGGATCTTCTCCTTCAGGAACTCGACCATGCGGTCATGCGTCAGCAGCGACGGCGTACCCTGGTAGAGGAAGGTCTTGTTGGCGGAGCCACCGCCCTTGGCGACGAACAGGAACTTGTAGGCGTCCTCGCCTTCCTCGTAGATGTCGATCTGGGCCGGCAGGTTGTTCCTGGTGTTCTTTTCCTCGAACATCGACAAGGGCGCGAGTTGCGAATAGCGCAGGTTCTTCTTCGTGTAGGCGTCGAGCACGCCGGCGCCGAGCGCATCCTCGTCGCCACCCTTCGTCCAGACGCGGCGGCCCTTCTTGCCCATGACGATCGCCGTGCCGGTATCCTGGCACATCGGCAGCACGCCTCCGGCGGCGATGTTGGCGTTCTTCAGGAGATCATAGGCGACGAAACGGTCGTTCTCGGTCGCTTCCGGATCGTCGAGAATGGCGGCAAGCTGCTTCAGGTGACCGGGGCGCAGCAGGTGGTTGATGTCGCCGAAGGCGGCCTCGGAGAGGAGACGCAGGCCCTCGGGCTCGACGACAAGCATTTCCTCGCCGCGGAAGCTGTCGACCGATACGAAATCGCCTGTCAGCCTGCGCCATGGCGT
>JBAQHA010000693.1:0-1586 GCA_049288075.1 Oricola sp. | reverse complement strand
ACGTACCGCTTGTCGATATCGGTGCGCAGCGCGTCGACCAGCGCCGGGAAGGCAGCGATGTCGGCCTCGATCACGGGCCCGTTCTTGAGCCAGTCAATCAGCTCGCCGCCCCACTGGCTCTTGAGCTTCTTCACCCAGCCCTCGTACTCGCCGTAGAGCTTGAGGAAGCGCTGGTACCTGGTCTCGCTGAAGGTGAACCCGGTGTCGGTGTTGTCGACCTTGATCTGCTCGAGCCGGCCGCGCAGCAGGATGTCCTCGAGCTGCGCCTCCTTGTGGATGTACTGCTCCTGGTTGCCCTGCTTGAGCCGGTAGAGCGGGGGCTGGGCGATGTAGACGTAGCCCGCCTCGACGAGCGGCTTCATGTGGCGGAACAGGAAGGTGAGGATCAGGGTGCGGATGTGCGACCCGTCGACGTCGGCGTCGGTCATGATGATGATCTTGTGGTAGCGCGCCTGCTCGACGTCGAACTCGTCGCCGATGCCGGCGCCGATGGCGCTGATCATCGTCAGGATCTCCTGGTTCTGGAGCATCTTGTCGATGCGCGCCTTCTCGACGTTGATGATCTTGCCGCGCAGCGGCAGGATGGCCTGGAACGAGCGGTCGCGCGCCTGCTTGGCGGAGCCCCCGGCCGAGTCGCCCTCGACGAGGTAGAGCTCGCTCAGCGAGGGATCCTTGATCGAGCAGTCGGCGAGCTTGCCGGGCAGGTTGCTGCCCTCGAGGAGCCCCTTGCGGCGCGTGAGGTCGCGCGCCTTGCGCGCGGCGCTGCGCGCCCGGGCCGCGTTGATCGCCTTCTCGACGATCTGCCGCGCCTCGGACGGGTTCTCCTCGAGGAACTCGGCGAGCTTCTCGTTGACCGTGGTCTGGACGAGCGCCTGGATCTCGGTGTTGCCGAGCTTCGTCTTGGTCTGGCCCTCGAACTGCGGGTTGCGCAGCTTGACCGAGATCAGCGCCGTGAGGCCCTCGCGCACGTCTTCGCCGGAGAGGTTGTCCTCCTTCTCCTTGAGGAGGTTCTTCTGGCGCGCGTAGTCGTTGACGGTGCGCGTGAGGGCGGCGCGGAAACCCGAGAGGTGAGCGCCGCCCTCGGTGGTGTTGATGTTGTTGGCGAAGGTGAAGATCGACTCGTTGTACGACGAGTTCCACTGCATCGCGACCTCGACCTGCCCGTCGTCGGTCTCGTTCTCGAGGAAGATGATGCTGCGGTGCAGGGCGTCCTTGTCGCGGTTGATGTAGGTGACGAAGTCCTTGATGCCGCCGGCGTACTGGAACGTGATCGACTCGCCGTCGGCGCGCTCGTCGTTGAGGACGATGCGCAGGTCTTTGGTGAGGAAGGCCGTCTCGCGCAGGCGCTGGGCGAGGACGCGGTAGTCGAACTCGACCTCTTCGAAGACGTCGGCGTCGGGCATGAAGGACACCGTCGTGCCGGTGGCGGCGCCCTTCGCGAGTTTCTCGCGCTTCTCGAGCTTGGTCACCGGCGTGCCGCGCTCGTAGAGCTGGTGCCAGTGGTGGCCGTCGACATAGATGTCGAGCTCGAGCCACTCGGAGAGCGCGTTCACGACGGAGACGCCGACGCCGTGGAGGCCGCCGGA
>JBAQHA010000692.1:0-2140 GCA_049288075.1 Oricola sp. | reverse complement strand
GGTTGGCGACCATGTACGCGTCGGAGTGGCCCGGCGGGGTGCAGCACTCGTAGAACTTCTTGTAGGCCTCCAGTGCCTTGACCGCCTCGGGCGAGTTCACCGCACCCTTCATGTCGTAGCTGCCGGGGGCGTTCTCGTACTTGAAGCCCCAGGCATAGAGCGCCGCGGTGACGCCCATGGTGATGCCTTCAGAGCCGCGCTCGGTATAGATGGCGGCGCCGTAGACTTTCTTGCCGTCGATCTCGCGGCCCTGGAAGAATTCGGCGATCTCCATCAACTCGTCCCAGTTCTTCGGCACCGCCAGGTCGCGGCCGTGCTTCTCCTTGAAGGAGGCCTGGATTTCGGGGCGCGAGAACCAGTCCTTGCGGTAGACCCATCCCAGCGCGTCGCCCATGGCCGGCAGGGCGTAGTAGTTGGGGGATCCCTTCGGCCAGGTGGAATAGGCGTTCACCGTGGCCGGCAGGAAGTCATCCATGGAGATGCCTTCCTTGTCGAAGAAGTCATTCAGCTTCACGTAGTGGCCGTAGGTGGCGCCGCCGCCGATCCACTGGCTGTCGCCGATCATCAGGTCGCAGAGCTTTCCGCCGGAGTTTAGTTCGTTGAGCATGCGGTCGGCGAAGTTCGTCCAGGGGACAAACTCGAAATTCATCTTGATGCCGCTCTCGGCAGTGAAGTCCTTGGACAACTCCACCAGCGCATTGGCAGGGTCCCAAGCGGCCCAGCACAGAGTGATCTCTTTTTCCTGGGCATCCGCGCCGGTTGCGATACCTGCCGTCAGGACGGCGGCCACGGCGCAAGTCTTCAGAACTCGCATTCCTTCCTCCCTTGAAAGTCGCAGGGCCCGCGCGCGTTCTGGTGCGGATTATTCGCGGGCCGAAGTCTCCGGCGGATCGAAGTCAGGGCACTAAACTTCTCGCCGAATGAACTCAACTAAACTCAATCACTAAACTTTGTCAATCACAAAGTTTCGTACCGCGGTATTGCAACGCAGCATTATTACGTTGAATGCGCCGCATCCGAAGCTGCCTTGCTAAGCGACGGTTCTGAAAGTGAGTCGGTTTAGTTGGAGGTTGGCGGCACGCGCCTATGCTCAGACGTGCTTTGATTGGAGAGGCGGGCGTAACGCAAAGCAACGTGCATTGCGCGAATGCTCGTTTCAGTAGATCTCTGCGAATCCGACCGCGAATTCGGCACCCGGCCTAGTCGACGACAATATTGTCGCTCAAATCGGCCACACGCACGTTCTCGATTATTGCGACCTGAATGCCGTCGAAGGGGTCGCTGTCCGCGGTGCTGCCATCGAGGTCGACGGAGATCTCGACATTGGCACCGTTCTGGACCATGTCGACGTAGCCCTGCGCAATTGCCTCGGACAGGGTGGTGCCGGAGAAGGTACCGGTATCGAGCAGGTCCGACAGGCTGACCAGGTCGCCGCCGGCATTCGGAGCAGCGGGATCGAAGCCGGTGATGATGTCGCCCGCGTCATCCGGGTCGCCGAAAGCGACGGTATCGCTTTCTCCATCGCCCAGCAGGAAGATCCTGTCTAAGCCGCTGCCGCCGAGGATCAGGTCGCTGCCGGTGCCGTCATGGATCGTGTCCGAGCCGGTCCCGCCATCCAGGGTGTCATCGCCGCTGCCGCCGTGGATGAGATCACTGCCGGCGCCGCCGATGATCATATCGTCGCCACCCTGGCCCAGGATGCCGTCGTTGCCTTCGCCGCCTTCGATCCAGTCGGCCTCGCCGAATGTGCCGATCGCAATCCGCGCGCCTTCGGCATCCGGACCGTCACCGAACAGAACGAACTCGACGTAATCCCGTGCGCTGCCGTCGAAGCCCGGATCCACCACGAGGGTGTCACCGAAAATGTAGTCGTCGCCGCTGCCGGCGAGAATGACGTCCTCGCCGAAGCTTTCGTCGCTGAGAGAGAGGCGGGAGAAGATGAGGTCGATCTTGCTGACATCGTCGACCACGGTCACCTGGTCGCCGTTGCCGGTTACCCCTGTTTCGATTTCGCCGAGCTGGTCCGCGGAGAAGTTCGATCCGCTGCCGAAGCCGAAGGCCTCGATGGTCAGGTTCGATATCTCCGGGGGCAGAGTGCCGTTGGGGCCGTGATGGTAGAGGTCGGCAAAGAGCGAATCCG
>JBAQHA010000691.1:0-1722 GCA_049288075.1 Oricola sp. | reverse complement strand
CCGTTAGGGTATTGTTGCACGCGCGTGCAACCGGAAACCACACCTTCAGCTTCGGGGATCATCATGACCATCTGGAAGAAGACAACCACGCTCGCCATCGCGGGTGTCCTGCTGTCCGCGACCGCATTGGGCGCAGCAGCCAAGGACTTCAACATCTCCGTCTGGGCCGGCGGCTCGGGCGACGAATCGGACTACCGCGTCAAGGCGATCGAAATCGCCGCCGACTTCTACGAGCGCGAGGCCGCCATCCGCGGCGAAGACGTCAAGATCAACGTCCAGACGCAGTTGTTCAGCGGCTGGGACGACTTCAAACAGGCCGTGACACTGGCCGCTGAATCCGGCACCGCGCCGAACATCATCGTCTCGGGCCACGAGGATATCGGCCCGTGGGCCCAGGCCGGCATCCTGCGTCCGATCGAGGATTACGTGGATTTCGACGCCTGGCCGCTCAACCAGCTCTACGAGAACCTGATTCAGGTCTCCTCTTTCGACGGCAAGATCTGGGGCGTTCCGCAGGACGCGGAATCGCGCGTGTTCTTCTTCTGGCGCAATAATCTGGAAGCCATCGGCTACAGCGCCGCCGACATCGACGCCCTTCCCAAGAAAGTGATGGACGGCGAATATACGCTCTACACGATGCTCGACGACGTGAAGAAGATGCAGGACGCCGGCGTCGTCGGCGACAAGCTCGGCTTCATGCCCCGCCCGTCCAACGGTCCGGACTACTGGCAGTTCTACCAGAGCTTCGGCGGCGAGATGGTCGACAAGGACACCGGCAAGCTGGTCTTCGACAAGCGCGCGCTGACCGACATGTACCAGTTCTTCGTAGACGCCGCGGCCAAGGGCGTCGTTCCGAGCACCTATCTCGGACTTGACTGGGACACGTGGCACGGCAACGTCTCCTCCGGCAAGGCAGGCGCGTGGCACGGCGGCACATGGCACTATGCCCAGTGGACGCAGAAGAACGGCCTTGAGGACTTCTTCGGCAAAGTCGTCTACACGCTGATCCCGGCCGGCAACGAGCACGGCCGCGCCAACTCGATCACGCATCCGCTGGTCTATCTCCTGTCGACCACGGGCACCGACGACGACGCGGCCGTCGCGGCCGAACTGGTCTCGATCGCATCCGAGCCGCGCATCAACGCGCTGCACGCCGTCAAGTCGAGCCATCTGGCGATCGGCAAGGACGAGCTGAACGTTCCGCTCTATGCCGAGAACCGCTGGGCGACCGAGGCGACCGAGAATCTGCTGCCCCGCACCAACGCGATCCCGAACGACGCCGACTTCGGCGTCTACTGGACCGCCATGTACAAGGGTCTGGAAGCATCCTGGACCGGCGTCTCTTCCGTCGCCGACGCCGTCAATGCGGCCGAGCAGCAAGTGACCTCCGCGCTGGGCGACAAGATCGTCGTCCGCGACGGCGGAATGTAATCCCTCCGCATGAACCGCGTGCCGGCCGGAACACGTTCCGGCCGGCGTTTTCGAGGCTCGCCGACGGGGTTCCGGCCATGCAAACGCAAACCAGCAAACTCGGGCTGTTGCTCGTCAGTCCGGCATTGTTCCTCCTCTTCTTCCTCTTCCTCACCCCCGCCCTCCTGACCGCCACGTTCTCGTTCACCAATATGAGCAGCTCGACCGGCATCAGCGGCGGCGGATGGGTCGTCACGCCCAATCTGCTGAAAGCGCTTGCCGAGAGCGGCATGGACGCGGCGACCGTCGAAG
>JBAQHA010000690.1:0-23719 GCA_049288075.1 Oricola sp. | reverse complement strand
GGTCGCTCAATTCCGCGAACCATTTCGCCTGGAACGGGCAGAGAATAGCCGCGTCGTAAACCTCCCTAAGAAGGTCCTCCTTGGTCGGGAAGAACCGGTACAGCAGGCGCTGGGAAATGCCGCACTCGGCCGCCAGTGCACGAGTCTGGGCGGTGAGACCGTACTCGGCGAACAGCTCGGTCGCCTTTTCCAGAATTTGGGCGCGCCGCTCGGCATAGGGCATGCGCTTGACCTTTTTCCTGGTCTGGCGCGCCTTCCCTTCCTTTGCCGGGCTTCCCCGCAAGCTGGTGGATTTTGCCTTCAAGATGACCTCTTCCAGAATCCCTGGCGTCCCGATTCTACGCTGCTTGATATCACGAATTAATCGGCAGCGATAAATTCAGCCCATTTTATCGTCAATTGACGAGTTATTGATCACGAGGCATTGTCGGGATAAGGACAAGTCTCCCGACAGCGGACCGTCGCAACCATATGGAAGGTTCAGACATGATCTACGAGCATCGCGTGTACCAGGTCACGGCAGGGCGCGCAGGCGAATTTCTGAAGATCTACGAGGCCGATGGTCTCGCCATCATCACCAGATACGCGAAGCTCATCGGTTGCTGGACGACGGAGAGCGGAACCCTGAATTCCGTCGTGTTCCTCTGGGCATACGAGGATTTCGGCCATCGCACGACCCAGCGCGCAAAGCTTGGGGCCGACCCGGAGTGGCAGGCATTCGTTCCGAAGATCCTGCCTTTCCTCGTCCACCAGGAAAGCCGCTTTCTGCTGCCCGCGGCGTTTTCGCCGCTGGCCTAGAGGATGCTCAGGAAGGAGCCTGCCCTGGGCGCAGCAGGCGCCGGGGATACTGGCGCTCGCGAAGCCGGACGGCGACGAATTTCTGCAATCTTCGCATTCGACGGAAGCGAGGCATTCATCCTGAGAGCAGACGTCGTCTTCCGGCGCGATCTCGGTCGTTCGTCCAGGACGCAGCGGCTCGCCTCTGTCCGCCAGGCATTCAACGATGCATGGGTTGCGACCTCACGCATGCCGACAGATCCATCAGGCTCGGCGAATTTCTGAGGGCGGTTATGGCGCGAAGGAGGTCGGCCTTGATCTTCGGCCGTCCGGCGTGGGTCAGGCAGTCCTGCAGCTTCTCATCGATGTCGGAAAAAGAAGTGAGGGCCGCGGCGATCACCGGAGGGTCCGGGACAACCACCGTCAACTCCCGTCCGTCCGTCAATCTCAACCGGGCCTCCGGGGCCCGGCGATCATCGTAGGCCAGGACTTCGTCCAGCCTGATTTTCGAAGCCACGGAAAGGATTGTGTCGTCGGTACGGTGCGAATCGGAGAAGCCGTCCAGATCAACCCGGCCAGCGTGAAGCCCGAGGGCGAAACAGTAAGGAATCGAGAACTTCGCGGCGGCGATGGTCGCGGGCCGGCGCCGGTCCGTCTCCGGCAGCATCAGCATGTCGTCGGGTCGTTTCACCGACAGCGACAGGGAGTCGATCTGGCCGGCGAGGATGCCGCGGTCGCGCAGTTCCAGCGCCAGCGCGATATAGGGATGCGTCCCCCGACAGGATGGCCACTGCTTGAGCGTCACGCGCGTTCCCGCGAAGGACGTTCCGAAACCGGCCAGGACATCGCCCGCCGGCCCCTCCCCGGTCAGCATCCTGAAGAGCCCGCTCTCGCCTTCCAGCGGAGCCTCGACCCCGGTGACGCCAGCGCGCGCGAGCAGGCACGCCTCGACCACCGCCTTGGCGGCAAATCCGTCCCGCACCACCCTGAGGCTGGACCGGGGACTGCGTTTCAATTCGTCCGTCAGCGAGAACTGGCACAAGGCGAGCGCGACCGCGCTGACCATGTGCTCCGGCGTCAATCCGAGCAGCCGCGCGGCGCCGAAGGCCGCGCCGGCGGCGGCGATCATCGGCGGATGGTACCAGCCGCGTGCGGCGGGGTCGGCCGCAAGCGCATCGCCAAGCCTGCAGGCGGCGTCGCATCCGGCAACGATCGCGAGAAGGAAGTCAGCGCCGGACGATCCCTCGGCTTCGGACAGTGCCAGAGCGGCAGGGATGATCACGGCGTTGGGATGAAGGCCGGCGGCATCGTAGGTGTCCTCGAAGTCGAGCGCATGGGCCAGCGTGCCATTGGCGAGCGCCGCGAGAGCCGGTGTGGCCGTACCGCCGGCGAGGAGCGTCGAGGGCCCGCGGCCGCCCGAATGCGCATGCCGGTGAAACGGATCCGTCGCCGGTTCCAGCCGAACCGCCGCCAACATGACGCAGAGCGCGTCGGCCAGCGACAGTTCCGCGGCATGGAGGGCGTCCCGCGGCAGGTCGCCGAAGGAAAGCGCGCTTACGCGTTCCGCAAGTTCCAACGACAGCGTCATTCTGTCGGTCTCGCGCGGATGACGTCCCCGTCCGCTTCGTATTCGGTGGCGAAGCCCGCCTGTTCGGTAATCTCGCGCAGATAGGAGAGAATTCGCGCGAAACGGGGGTCTCCGGGCGCGACGAAGCGCGGGTTGGCGTCGCGCTCGATGAAGACCGGCACGAGTGCGAAATCGACGAGCTTCCCGGCGTCGATGACGCTCTCGACCGCGAAACTCATCGCGCTGTCGGGCGGGAAGTTGTAGCTGGAGGTGAGGTCGGGAATCCAGTCCGGGTTGAGTTTCTGGATTTCGCGGAAGCCCTTCGATCTCGCGTGGTCCTCGGTCATCTTGAGATCGAGCGCGAAATTGGCCAGCGAATGGATGATCGGCTTGCCGCGGTGGAACTCGATCCCCTTGAGGATGTGCGCGTGGCAGCCGAGCACCATGTCGACGCCGGCGTCGATCGCGGCGCGCGCGACATCGCGCTGGTAGTCCGGGACAACCGCCGGTACGAAATGGATCCCCGCATGATGGGAAAGGACGAGGAAATCCACGTCGTCCCTGACGGACCTGATCGAGTCGAGCAGAGCCTGCAGGTCCTCTCGATGCGGAAAGGTATGGATGCGCGCCGGCGTGCCCGGCTGGTCGTGCTCGATCTGTTCGTAGACCGTATGGCCCCGCATCGGCGCGCAGCCCGGTCTGTTTTCCTCGGCCCAGTAATTCTGCGGCAGAATCGAATTGACCGACAGGATGCCCATCCGCACGCGATTGCGATCAACAATGACCGGTTTGCGGGCTTCGGCGACGTTCATCCCGGCGCCGACCTGCATCGCGCCGGCGCGCTCCAGATTGGCGAGCGTATCGGCCATGCCGGTTACGCCCCAGTCCATGGTGTGGTTGCCGGCAAAGGAGACGACTTCAAGCCCCGCCGCCACCAGCGCATCGGCGATTTCCGGCTTGCCGCGCATCGTGTGGCGCGCCTGCGGAAGCCTTTCGCCGCGTTCGGTCAGATTCACTTCCAACTGGCAGAATCCGAGATCGGCCCCCGATAGCCGTTTGCGCACATGGTCGAAGATGGTTGCCGGGTCTTCACGGTCCGGCGCAACGTCGCCGACGGCCACGAATTTCAGGCTCATTCACCAGTCCTCCGCATGGATCATGTGACAGGCGACCCTGCTGCCGTCGCCGGGGTCCTTCGCCAGCGGACGCGTCACGCGGCAGACCTCCTTTGCGAAGGGACAGCGAGGGTGGTAGGCGCAACCTGACGGCGGATCGATGGGGCTCGGAATTTCGCCGATCGGCTTCGTTCCGCGCTCCTGCCGGTCGGGATCGGCTGGCAACGCCGCCGCCAGAAGGGCGCGTGTATAGGGGTGGTCCGGCGTTTCGCAGATCTTTCCGACGGGACCCTGTTCCACCACGCGGCCGAGGTAGATGACGATCACCTCGTCGCACATGAAGCGCACAGTCGCGAGGTCGTGGCTGACGAAGACGGAGCCCATGCCGAAATCCTCCTGCAACTCCTTGAGCAGATTGAGGATCTGGGCGCGAATCGAGATGTCCTGCGAGGAAACCGGTTCGTCGAGCAGCAGCAGTTGCGGCGATGACGAGATCGCGCGCGCGATTGCGATGCGCTGCCGCTGTCCGCCGGAGAACTGGCCCGGATAGCGTGCGCCGTCTTCCGGCGAGAGCCCCACGGCGGAAAGTACCTCGTCCACCCGCTTCCTGATGTCGGCGCGGCTCATGCCGGTCGACGCCTCGAGCGGCTCCGCAACGATCCGCCGGATCGTCATGCGCGGGTTGAGGGAGGAGAACGGGTTCTGGAACACCGGTTGCACCGAACGCCGGTAGTCGCGCCGCTCCTGTGGGGTTAGCATGCCGAGCGGTTTGCCGCGGAAGGCGACCTCGCCGGATGACGGGCGATCGAGCATCAAAAGGATGCGGTTCAGCGTCGTCTTTCCGCAGCCGCTCTCGCCGAGAATGCCGAGCGACCGCCCGGCATGACATGCGATCTCGATGTCGCTGAGCGCGTGCAGTTCGGCCATACCGTGATGACCGCGCACCCGGAACACGCGGCCGAGACCGCGGGTGGACAGCACCGGTTCGGTCATTGCACGCCCCCCGCCGGATGCCAGCATCGCAGCGTATGGCCGGGCGCGATATCGGCCAGTTGCGGCTCCGTCGAGCAGAGAGCCGTGGCCGCCGGGCAGCGCGGATGAAACCGGCAGCCCGCCGGCCTGTTCGTGACCGAAGGCGGACTGCCGGCTATTTGGGCCAACCGGTGCGGCTTTGCGTCGGTGCGCGGGACGCTGGCCAGCAGCGCCCGCGTGTACCAGTGACGAGGATTGTGGAAGATCTCGCGCACCGGACCCGTCTCGACGATCTGCCCGGCATACATGACGGCGACACGATCGCATGTCTTTGCGACCACGCCAAAATCATGCGTGATGAACAACATCGCCATGTGATGCGCCTTTTGCAGGTCGGCGAGCAGCTCGAGGAACTGGAACTGGATCGTGACGTCGAGCGAGGTGGTGGGTTCGTCGCAGATGAGCAGTTCAGGCGCCTGCGCCAGGGCGATCGCGCTGACGATGCGCTGGCGCATCCCGCCCGACATCTGGTGCGGATAGTTCCGCAGCCGCGCCGCCGGCGACGGGATGTTCACCTCTTCCAGCGCCTGCACCGCGGCGTCCTCTAGGTTGCCCGATCCGGGCCTGCGGCGGAGCGCTTCCTTCAATTGCGCCCCTATGCTGAAGACCGGGTTGAGCGAGGCCATCGGATCCTGGAGAATCATGCTGATCTCGCCGCCGCGCAATCTGTGCAAATCGCGCGCCGCCAGCAGTCGGATATCCCTGCCCTTGTAGTGGATCGTTCCCCGGGTGCCCTTTTCCAGCGCGGGCGCCGCCAGCCGCAGGATTGACATGCCGAGCGTCGACTTTCCCGATCCGCTCTCGCCGACAAGGCCGAGCGTCTCGCCCTTCCTCAGGTCCAGCGAAATGTCCTCGATGATCGCCGGTGCGGAAGGCGACACGCCGACGCGGACGCTCAGGTCGCGGATGCTGAGTAGTGGCTCGCTCATTGTCCACCCCTGTCGCGCAGCGCCGGGTTTATCCGGTCGGTCAGGTGATCGCCGACGATGTTCACCGCCATGACCACCAGCAGGATGGCGAGACCGGGGAACATCGCCACCCACCACGCGGAGACGACATAAGATCGGCCTTCCGATACCATCGACCCCCAGGACGGATTGGGCGGCGGCACGCCGACACCGAGGAAGCTCAGGCTCGCCTCGAGCACGATGACGATACCGACCTGCAGCGTCGCGACGACGATCAGCGACGGAGCGATGTTCGGAAGGATGTGGCGCAGGATGATCCGCCCGTGGCCGAGGCCGCTCGTCCGCGCGAGATCCACATAGTCCTCGTTCTTGATCCGCAGCGTCTCGCCGCGGGCCATGCGGGCATATTGCGACCACAGCACGAGCGAGATCACGATGATGATGTTCGCGAAGCTTGGCCCGGAGATCGTGCCGAGCAGCAGCGCCAGCAGGATCACCGGGAACGACAGGGCGAGGTCGACCAGCCGCATGATGATCCGGTCCGTCGTCCCGCCCGTGTATCCGGAGAATGTACCGATTGCCGTTCCAATCGAGCCGGCGATGGCGATCACCAGCGCGCAGACGGCAAGCGAAATTCGCGCGCCGCTGACGATCCTGGTCAGTATGTCGCGGCCGAGCCGGTCGGTTCCAAGGATATGGTCCCAGCTTCCGCCCGCAATCCAGGCCGGCGGCTCGAGACGCGCCCGCAGGCTGCCGCGCAGCGGATCGTGCCCCGTCAGGTAGGGTCCGACTAGCGCCACGATGACGAAGATCACGAGCAGCCCGATCGCGATTCGAAATGCCTTGTCCCGCATCTCAGCCCTTCTCCCGCATGCGCGGATCGATGGCGAGATAGAGGAAGTCCACGGCGAGATTGGCCATGATGAACAGAGCGGTGATGACCAGGACGACCGCCTGGATGACGGGGAAGTCCCGCGAAAGGATGGATTCGTAGGCGAGCCGTCCGATGCCCGGCCACGCAAACACCGTCTCGACCACCACCGCGCCGGTAATCATGGTCGCAAAAAAGGTTCCCATGAAGGTGACGACGGGGATCAGGCTGTTGGAGAGCGCGTGCCGCCAGATCACCGTCGCTTCCGACACGCCCTTGATCCGGGCCAGCTTCACATATTCGGAGCCCAGCGCGTCCAGCATCGAGGCGCGGACCAGCCGCGTAACCGCCGCGAGCGTGAACAGCCCGAGCGTCGAGGCCGGAAGGACGTAGTATTTCCAGCCTCCGAAGCCTGAGGTCGGCAGAATCCCCCATTTGACCGAGACGATGTAGATCAGCACGATGCCGAGCCAGAAGCTTGGCACCGATTGGCCGATCAGCGACAGGAGCCGGATGGCGACGTCGGCGAAGCTGCCATGCAATACCGCCGCCAGCACGCCGAGCGCGATGCCGATGGCGAGCGTGAATGCTAGCGCGACCCCGGCCAGGGACAGCGACGCGGGCAGGCGCGACAGGACGAGTTGCAGCGCGGACTCCCGCCCCGCCGTGACCGAACGCCCGAAATCGCCGTGAACGGCATTAACGAGAAAGTGCCAGTATTGCGCCGCCAGCGACTGATCGAGCCCGAGTTCGCGGATCATCGCCTGCTTGTCCGCTTCGGTTGCGCCGTCGCCCAGAAGAAGCGCGACCGGATCGCCGGTAACGCGACTCAGGAGAAAGATCACCAGGCTCATAAGGAGCAGAGCCAGGAGTGCCTCTGCCAGGCGGATCGCGATCAACTTTGCCGGCATCGGTGAACTTCACACTCAAGAGGATGGGATGGGGCCATGTGGCCCCGCCGCCATGAGGCTGTCGGACGGTCAATCCGCCCGGCTAACCTGGTCGAAATTATACACGTAGGACGTGGTGATGCCCCAATCGTCGACCCGCGGACCTACGCCATAGGGTTCGTTGGCAAGAACCATGAAGACAGCGGCGGCCTCGTCGCGCAAATACTGTCCGATGTCGGTCAGCTTCTCCTTGCGCCTGGCGGGATCGGTTTCTCCCGCGAGGCCGGAAAGCATCTCCTCGAGGTCGGCCGAGGTGTAGGAGGCGAACAGCGATCGCGTGGAGAAGCCTGCCTCGACGCCGTTTTCCGGGTTCGGGAACGGGAAGCCGCGGTGGGTGAAAGCGAAGTCCATCGCCTCGCCGGACGTCCACGCCGAACGAACCGTCGGCCAGTCGGACGGCTCGATCGTGGCGTTGATGCCGACATCGGCCCAGTAGAGCGATGCCGCCTCCGCCATCAGTGGCAACTCCGCACCGGGCGTCGTCGTGAAGGTCTTGAGCTTCATCTCGAACCCGTCCGGGTAGCCGGCCTCGGCGAGGAGCTGCTTTGCCTTCTCGGGATCGTAGGGATAGGGCTCGATGCCGTTCCATGCCTGCACGGGCGTGTCGGCATTGGCAACGGATCCCTCACCCTGAAACAGTTCGGCGATGATCGTCTGCTTGTCGATCGCGTAGTTCATCGCCTGCCGGACCCGCACGTCGGCCCAGGGCAGATCGGGGTCATAGCGCTTGGGATCCGTCTGAACGACGCCGCCGAGGCGGATCACCGGCGACCAGGTTTTCTCGGCGGACACGATGCGGATTCCGGCATCCTTCAAACCCGGGATGCTGTCGAACGCGATCGGCGCGATATCGGCTTCGCCGGCGCGCAGCATTGCGACGCGTGTCGCCTCTTCCGGCACCGCCTTGAACACGACTTCGGCGAATTCCGGGTTCACCCGCCAATGCGAGCCTGGCTCGATGTCGTCGCGAAGCGTCAGCGCGATCTCCGAGCCGTCGACGGAATTCTTGAGCATATAGGGCCCGGTCCCCACCGGAGCGGCGGTCGCCGCATCCTCGCCGACTTCCTCGATGTAGGCCTTGGAGACGATACCCAGCTGCTGGGCCTCGCCGAAGTAACCGACATCCAGCAGGAAGTCCGGAGCCTTGAGGTTCACGACGACGGTGCGGTCGTCGGGTGTATCGATGGTGTCGATGATGCGCCGCATCGTCGAGGCCGGTCCGGCCCGGCTGTCCTCAGCGATCAGGCGCTCGATCGAGAACTTCACGTCCTGCGCCGTGACCTCGCCATGCCCGCCCGAAAACGGAACGCCCGCGCGAATGTGGAAAGTCCAGGTCTTGCCCTCGTTGCTCATCTCCCAGCTCTCGGCGAGCCCCGGCTCGGCGCTTCCGTCCTTGTCGAGATAGACGAGGTATTCGTAGACCAGATCGAGATAGGTCTTGCGCTGGCCCGAACCGGCCCACGGCACCATCGTTTGCTCGGAGAATGTGGGGATGGCGATGGTGAGCGTGCCATCCGCCGCGAATGCGCCGGCGGACATCGTAACAGTTCCGAGAACCGTGGTGGCAATGAGCGCGGCCCGCAGGCCGCCGCCGATGGAAAACTTCATGACTTCCTCCCTGGACGGGTATGTACCGCCTCGGGCCGCATTCTTGGGTCCATTGGCCGGATTGTCAACAATCCAGATCAAAACTAGTTTAAAAAATGAACCATTATCCGGCCATGCCGACTGCCCGACCTGGCCTGCGGGAAAGAAAGCGATGGACAGACAGCGAGGCGATGCGGCACCTGTTGCGCAATCGCAAAGAGTGGAAACGGGGAACATGCCGACTACGGAGGCTGCCATCGACCGGTCCGGGAGGATCGCCGACGAATTGAAGCGCCGAATGCAGTCCGGCGCATACCTGCCCGGCCAGCGGCTCGTCGAGATGGACCTCGCCGAAGAGTTCGAGGTCGGCCGCGGACGCATTCGGGAAACCTTCCGCACGCTCGTCGGCGAGGGCTACCTGGAATTCGTCGCCAATCGGGGCGTGCTGGTCAGGCGCTACACGCGCGCGGAGATGCTCGAGGTCGGCAGCGTGCGCGAAGTCCTGGAAGGCCTGGCGGCGCGCCTGACCGCGCTGGCGGACCTGTCGGAATCGCAATTGGACCGTCTCACGGGCGCACAGGCCGCGATGGATCTGGCGGAGGCAAACGGCGATACAGACGGCTTCAGTCGTGAAAACCGGAACTATCACGCGACCATTTGCGACTTCGCGAACAACCGCCATGTGACCGACTTCCTCGGCCGCCTGCGGGTCCCGTTGTTCCGGCTGCAACTGCCGCTGAGCTTCTCGGTCGATTCACTGGAGAGATCGAATCGGGACCACCGCGTCATCACCACCGCTATCCTCATGCGCAATCCCGAAGCCGCGGAAGCGGCCATGCGCGCCCATGTGCGCGCCGGCAACGCGCATATCGCCACCTTGCCGGAAGACGCCTTCCCCGTCGCTAGATGAAGCGAACAGGGACACCGTAGGGCCCGTATTCCGGCCACGTCGTCATGGGCGTCGGCCCGGCGAGTTCGAATCCGTTCACCGAACGCGTGAAGACATCGATCGCCGCGGTCAGCATCAGCCGCGCAAGGGGCGCGCCGATGCATTGATGCGGGCCGCGCCCGAAGGCGATATGCTGCGGCTCATCCTGCCGGTCGAGGCGGAACTCTGCCGGATCGCTGTAAACTTCGGGGTCGCGATTGGCAGCCGCGAAGGAGAGCGCGACGGGCTCGTCCTCGCGGATCAGCCGGCCGCCGATCTCCACGTCCCGGGTCGGCGTGCGCGCGAAGCCGCGATAGGGCGTGTAAAGCCGCAGCAGTTCCTCGGTGGCGTCCGCGACGAGGTCCGGTCGTTCTTTCAGGAGTGTGAAATGCTCGGGGTGTCGGCAGAAATGCACGGCGACCGAACCGAGAAGCGTCGTCGGCGCGATGATCCCGACGACAAGCAACTGGCGGATCGTGCCAAGGATCATGTCTTCCGGCAGGGGCTTTCCCTCGTGACGCGCGGCCAGCAGCGCGCTGGTCGGATCCTCCGACGGGTCGCGCGGGTTCTCCTTGCGGTCGTCTATGATATCCTGCGCCATGTCGTAGAGGAACTGGCTGGTCTGCTTCATCCCCTCGAAGTCCTTGGTCTGCAGCGCGAGGTTGAAGGCTTGCCCCATCTCGCGGATTTCGGCGGCCTTCTCGGGCGGGATCATGAAGAACTCCGCCAGGACGTGGATCGGCATGTGGTAGGAAAAGTCCATGCAGATATCGGCCTCTCCCCGGGGCACCAGCGGCGCAAAGATATCCTCCGCGATCCGGCGCACGATGGGACGCCAGTATTCGATGCGCTCGCGCCGGAACAGCGGCGCGATGGCGCGGCGATAAGGCGTATGCTCGGGCGGATCGAGATGTAGCGGCGGACGTCTGCCGGCCGTCGCGACGCGTGGCACGACATTCTGCACGGCGGTCGAGAACATCGAGAAGTCAGCCATGCTGTCGGCAATATCCTGGTATCGCGTCAGGAGCCAGAAACCGCCGAGATCGTTGGAATGGGCAACCGGGCAGCGTGCCCGCAGATCGTCGAACAGGCGGTGCGCATCGTCGAAGTCCGCCTCGGTCTCCGCGTCGAATTCATGCAGCGTCGAAAAGCGGCTCGGATCCTTCGCCCGGGGTCTGTTGTCGGCAACCTTGGTCAAGTGTCTCTCCTCAGGATTGTCGACAATATCCGTCGCTGACCCGCGAATGGCAAGTGCCGGTCCGGCATTTTTCAGGACTGCGGCGAAGCGTTACTCGTCCGCCGGCATGGCGAGGCCGAGGGAGCGCAGGATTTCCTCGGTGTGTTCGCCGAGAAGCGGCGGTGCCTCCGAGAGCCCCGGACCGTCATGCGAGAAGGTGAAACCCGCATTGAGGATCGTTGCGGTTTCGACCGCAGCGTTGGGCACCGAAATATCCAGTTTCAGGTTGCGTCCCTGCAGTTGCTCCAGTCGCAGCACGTCCTCGACGGAACGCACAGCCCCGGCCGGCACTCCGTGCCTGCTGAGGGTCTCCTCCCACTCCAGAGCGGTACGGGTGCGGAAAGTCATGGCCAGTTCGCCCTGCAGTTCGCGATCGTGCTTCATCCGAAGGTCCGGCGTGGCATAGCGGGGATCGGATTTCAGGTCCGGGCGGTCGAGCGCGGCGCAGAGCCGCTCGTACTGGATCTGCTGAACCGCTCCGATGGTGATGGGGTCGTCCAGTGTGTCGAACGTATCGGCGGTGGGAGCCAGCGAGAAGCCGCGATTGCCGGTGCGGCGCGGCTGGATGCCGGAGATCACCAGCGGCGCAACTACGGATGCCATCATCACCAGAGAGGCATCCAGCATCGACATGTCGATGAACTGCCCGCGCCTGTCGGGATCGCGCTCCCGCTGGATGAGCGCCGACTGGATGGCGAAGGCGCCCAGCAGCGCGCTGTAGGTATCGACGATCGGGAAACCGACCCGCAGCGGACCGGAATCCGGTTCGCCGGAAAGGCTCATGAGCCCGGATACGCTCTGTATGATCTGGTCGATGGCGGGATAATCGCGCATCGGTCCGCCCTGTCCGTATCCGGAAATCGAGCAGAAGATCAGCGACGGATGGCTGTCCCTGAAAGTGTCGTGCCCGAGACCGAGCCGGTCGATCACGCCCGGCCTGAAATTTTCCACCAGGACGTCGCTCGTCTCCACCAACCGGCGCGCGGCCTCGCGGCCGAATTCGGTCTTCAGGTCCAGGACCACTGATTTTTTGCCGGCATTGGTGCTGATGAAGGGCTCGGCCATCCCGCGCAGTTCCTTGCGCTGGGTGTAGTTGCGCAAGACGTCGCCCGTCGGCGGCTCGACCTTGATCACCTCCGCGCCGAGCAGGCGCAGGAAATGGGTGGCCAGCGGCCCCGCAATGACATGGCTGAAATCGGCAATACGGATGCCGGCCAATGGCTGTGGCACGGAAATTCGTCCTCCCTAATAGTTCATTTAATGAACTGTATCGGGTGGAGATGTCAAGCGGGCCGGGCGACGACGGGATTCACTCGCCGACGTCGTCTTCGACGATGCGCGCGGCGTTGCGTGTGGAGAGATGATCGCAGAGCCGGCGCAAATGTTCGAACATTTGCGCGCGCTCTTCGGGTGAAAACGGCGCCAGCAGAGCGTCGTGCTGCTTTTGCATCCCCTCGCGCAGTTTGTGCCGTTTTTCCTCGCCTTTTTCGGTCAGGCTCAACGCGTTGTAGCGCTTGTCGGAACTTACCTTGCGACGCTGAACCAGCCCCCTCTGTTCGAGGTGCTTGATGACCTTGGTGACGGCGGACTTCTTCAGCACCACCGCCGCGGCGAGATCGTTCTGGGATATCCCCGGATTGATCCCGATCAGGTTGATGATCGCGATATCGCCGGGCTCGGTGTCGAAATCCTTGTAAAAGACAGCGTTTTCCGCCCGGATGCAGGCACGCAGCACCCGCGTCAGATAGGGCAGGTCCTCGCCCAGATAGTCGAGTTCGAGTCCGCTGAGCGGAGGCTTGTCATTGTCCGAGGGAGAAGCCATGGCGCCGTCGCATTCCTGTCCGGCGACCGGACTAGTCGCGGGTCCGGCTCTTGTCAAACACGCAAGCGCCACTTGACAGTGACGCTTCATACAGTTCATTTTGTGAACTAATTTGATCCACGGGGAGAGATCGGCTTGGAAGCGCAGCAAGCCAGGGCGGCGCTGAACGCGGCGTTCGCCGAAAGGCGGGTGCCGGGCGACGGCGCGCCGTCCGGAAACCGGCTCGTCGGCGTCTTCGGCAACGGCCTTCCGGCCCCGCTTCTCGCCGCCATGTCTTTGGTCCCGGTCGACGTCAAGATGGCGCCGGAATCGGCACTGTCCGTGCGCGCTCCCGCCATCGGGGACTATATCGAGCCATTCGTCGACGATTACGCGCGGATCTTTCTTCACAGGCTTTTCTCGGGCGCATTCGACGACCTGCGGGCCATCGTCTTCTGCCGCGACGATGCCGCCGCGCTCGTCGCCTATCAATACGCGCTCGAACTGCGGCGCCAAGGCGTCGCACAGGCCCCCGCCCCGCATCTGGTGCTGTGGAATTTCGTGCATCGCACGACCGGGCCGGCCCACGCCTTCAACCGGAGGCAAGTCGAGCGCCTGATTGTCGATCTCGCTGCCGGGCTGACGATGGACGACCTGGAATCCCGGCTGCCGCATGCCGTACGCGACGAGGCCGAACGAGCCGCTGCCCTTTCGGGCCTCGACACGCTGCGCAAGGCGCGTGGCGGGTCCATAGCCGCCGTGGACGCGTTTCGATGGCGCAACGCCGGCAGGTCCCTCGAGTCAGCGGACCACGCGCGCCTTCTCCGGCTGGCCTTGGAGCCTGCCGGCGGCGAAGCGCGCCCGTCGGCTCCGCGCATCGCCCTGATCGGCTCGGCCCTCGACAGCCTGTCCTTCTACGAGACCCTCGACGGCATTGGCGCGATCGTGACCGACCTCCAGCCTTTCGGTGAAGTCTGGCCCGGCCCGCCGGGCGGGGAAACGCTCGACGATCTGCTTGCAGCGGTAGCCGCCGACCGCTTCTGTCCTCGCACCGAGCCGGCGACCCTGCACCGCGAAGCCATCGTTCGGCGCTGCGTCGAAGACCGATGCGATCTGGTGATCGCGCAGCTTGACCAGAACGACGACAGCGTCGGGTGGGATCTGCCGAGCCTGAGGCGCTCGCTCGCCGAGCACGGGATACCCCTGGTCGAACTCGGCTTCCGCGATCATCGCCCGGACGGAGCCTGGCTCGCCTCCGCCCGCGCGCGGGTCCTCGCGCAAATCAAGGAACCGGCATGAGCGGCGCCGTCGCCACATACAGCCCCCTGGCCTCAGCCAGGGCCGCCACCGAGTATCAGCGCGAATGGGTGCGCGGTCTGCGCGAGACCATCAAGTCGGGCGCGCATTTCGCTTTCGTCAACGCCGACACGCCGCACGAGATCTTCCACTTCATGGACATGCCGATCGTCACCAACCAGTGGTGGTCGGCGATCATCGCGGCCAAGCAATTGTCGCAGCACTACTTCGACCACATGGAGACGCTCGGCTATCACGAACGGCTCGCGCGCTACTCCAGTCTGCCGCTGATCGCGGAGCTGGAGGGCGACAACGAGCGGGCGCCCTGGGGCGGCTTGCCCACCCCGGCGGTCCTGTGCGCCCGCCAGAGCGCCGACGATCATCAGAAAATATTCTCCTTGTGGTCCGAGTCGACCGGCGCCCCGCTCTTCACCTTCTCCTCGCCCTCGGTCCCCGATCCGGCGCCGAACTGGTGGGAACTCGCCCGCGACGACTGGGAAAATCTCTACGGCGCGGACCGCCTCGACCTGATGGTCGGCGAGATGCGCGAACTGATCGCAATGCTGGAGAACCTCACCGGCCGGACGTTCGACGAAGCGGCCTTTGCCCAGTACATGCGGGCGATCAACCGCCAGGAGGAGATCTTCGACGACGTGGCGTCCATGATTGCCGCCGCGCCGAGGACGCCGCTCCGCATCGGCGAACAGATTCCCAACGTGATGATCCCGCAATGGCACCGCGGCTCGGACTGGGCGCTCGACCACGCCGCCACGTTCCGGGACGAGGTTGCAGCGCGCATCGGGGACGGCATCGCCGTCTGCGACGACGAGCGCATCCGCATGATGTGGATCGGCGCCGGACTGTGGTTCGACACGGGCTTCTATTCGGCCTTCGAGGAAAGCCACGGCGCGGTCTTTTCCTGGTCGATGTACCTGCCTTTCGCGGCCGATGGCTATATCCGCTACGACCATGGCGATCCGCTGCGCGCGCTCGCGGCCCGGATTGTCTCCATGAACGAGCAGTTGCATCAGCCACCCTGGGTCAATGCCTGGCTCGTCGAGCAGGCGAAGAAGTTCCGCATCGACGTCGCGCTCATGCTGATTCCGCGTCACGACCGCTTCTCCGGTCACGGATCGCTGTTTGCCAAGAAGGCTCTCGAGGGCGCGGGCGTTCGCGTCATCGAGATATGGTCGGACATGGTCGACCAGCGCGAATGGGATCGCGACGCGATGTACCGCAAGGTCGCCGACGTGCTGGACGAGGTCGCGGCGGGACGTGATTGACATAGTTCACTTTGTGAACCATTATTCGATTCAGTGAGACCGGATAAGCCGGCGCACCGGGAGGAAATGCATGGGCGCGCTCGACGGGCTCAAGATCGCTGACTTCAGCTGGGTGGGAGCGGGTCCCCGCGCCACCAAGGATCTCGCCGACAATGGCGCGACCGTCATCAAGATCGAATCCCGCAAGCGCCTCGACCTCGGCCGCCGCTCACCGCCCTTCGCGGGCGACCCGAAGGATTTCGACGGCTCGGCCTTCTTCGCCCAGACGAACACCTCCAAGAAAAGCGTCACCATCAATCTCGGCGATCCGCGTGGCGTCGAGATCGCCCGGAAGCTGGTCGCCTGGTCCGATGTGGTGGTCGAGAATTTCGGCCCCGGCTACATGGAGCGCATCGGTCTCGGCTTTGAAGACCTGAAGGCGGTCCGCAGCGACATCATTCTCGTCAGCGTCTCGGTGGCCGGACGCACGGGCCCGATGGCCGGGTTTCGCGGTTACGGCAATTCTGCCGCCGCCCATTCAGGCCATGCCGCCATGACCGGCTGGCCTGGCACCGAGCCGCACATGCCGCCCTTCGCCTATGGCGATGTCGTCGCGCCGATGTTCGCCACCGTCGGTACGCTTGCGGCGCTGGAGCACCGCGACCGCACCGGAGAGGGCCAGCACGTCGATGTTTCGCAGATCGAACCGATGGTTCATGTCATCGCCGACCTCTATGCGGACGCGGACCTTGGGGAGAAACCCGGCAACAGCGACCCAGTCATGGCGCCGCACGGCGTATATCCCTGCGAGGGCGAGGAAAACTGGATCGCCATCGCGGTCGAGAGCGACGGCCAGTGGACAGACTGCTGCAGCGCGCTTGGCGCCGAAGCGCTGGCCGCCGATCGCCGCTTCGCAACAGTTGCGGGCCGCCGCGAGAACGCGGCGGAACTCGACGAACGCATCTCCGAACTGACAGCCTCACGGGACAAATTCGACCTCGCCGCGGCGCTGGCCGCCGCGGGCGTTCCCGCGGGTCCGGTGCTCGACGGAAAGGAAGTCTTCGAAAACGAGGAACTGCGCGCCGCGCACCACTTCGTGAAGTCGGTCCATGCCGTCCTCGGCGAATCCATGATGCCGGCGCCGCCGATGCAACTTTCGGATACGCCTTGGCGCATCGAACCCTCGCCGCTGCTCGGCGAGCACAATCGCGAGATATTCGTCTCCCTGCTCGGCATGGAATGGGCCGAGGTCGAGAAACTGGCCGAGGCGGGAGTGCTGGCATGAACCTGCTGGAAGGTATCCGCGTCATCGAACTGACCGACCGTCTTGTCGATCTCGGCGGACGCATGCTCGCCGAACTCGGCGCCGAAGTGCTCAGCGTCGAGACCGGCGCCGCCGACCGTCCCCGCACCGCCGATCTCGCCTGGCAACACGGGAAGACGCGGGTGACGGCGGGACCCGACGACCTGGCCAGGCTGCGCGCCATGCTCGACGAGGCGGACATCCTGCTTGACGGGCGTCGCAAGGCGGCCGCCATCGATATCGGAGAACTTGTGGCCGACACCCCCCGGCTGATCCACGTCGTCGCCCGTCCATTCAGCGACAGCGGCCCGTATGCGGGCCGGCCGGCGACCGATCTGTCACTGATGGCGCTCTCCGGCCTGATGACGATCGTCGGCGATCCCGGCAAGCCGCCGCTTCGCCTTCCCGGCGAACAGGCATATGCGCTCACGGGCATCCAGGCTGCCACCGCCGCCCTCCTCGGGTTGCAGGCGCGGCGGCGTACGGGAAAGGGACAGCGCATCGATGTCTCCGCATTTCAGGCGGCGACGCTGGCGAACTATCGCGAAGCGATCATGTATGAATGGACCGGTCGCATCGGTCACCGCACCGGAAACAAGCTGGTGCGCGGCAAGTCAGGCGTCCGTCAGGTCTGGCGCTGCGCCGACGGGTTCGTCACCTGGTCGATGATCGACAATCCGGGCATGATGCGCTCGGTGGTGAGGATCATGAGCGAACAGGGTGTCGCCGGCGAACTCGCGGCGATCGACTGGGAGAACATCCTCGTCGCGGACACCGAGCAGGAAACGATCGAGCGCTGGCAGGGAGTCTTCGCCGATTTCTATGCGGCCCACACCAAGTCCGAGCTCGGCCAGTGGTCTCTCGACCACGGCTGGGGCCTTTCCGTCATTGCCGACCTCGATGAGGTGCGCGCCAGCCGTCACTTGGCCGCCCGCGGGCTTTTCGTCGCCGTCGAGGACCAGGAAACAGGCGAGCAGTCGCTGCTTCCCGGTCTTCTCTTCACCCATGGCGCCGGCGAAGGCGCGCCGCCGCGGATACTGGAAAAACCGGTGCCGCTGGCGGAGCTTTCGGGCTGGAGCCGGTCATGACCTCGGCGCTCGAAGGCATCCGCGTCCTCGATTTCTCCCGGCTTCTGCCGGGCCCCTACTGCACATGGCTGCTCGCCGACATGGGCGCCGAGGTGATCCGCGTCGAAAACCCGCGTGAAATTCGCAAACAGGCGGCCGTGTTCGGCTGGGACAGGCTGCCGGACGATGAACGCCGGCGAATCCGGGAAAGCGATATCCTCGCCCGCAACAAGAAGTCGATCATGCTCGACATCGGCGAGCCGGATGCGCAAGCGGCGCTGAAGGCGCTCGCGAAAACCTGCGACGTAGTGGTAGAGGACTACCGGCCGGGCGTGCTCGCCGGCCTCGGCCTCGGCTATGAAGACCTCTCGGCCGCCAATCCGGCGCTCGTCTATTGCAGCCTCTCGCTCTGCGGCCAGACCGGCCCGTACCGCGACAAACCCGGCCACGATCCGATCGCCTTGTCGATTGCGGGCGTCACCTCGCGGATCGGCGAGAATCCGGACGAACCCGGCTTCTGCGGAATTCCCGCCGCCGACATCGTCACCGGCGCCCATGCCGCCTTCGGCGTGCTCGCCGCCATCACCGCGAAGGCGCGCGACGGCAAGGGCCAGCATGTCGATATCGCCATGTCCGACTGCGCGATGACGCTTCTCTCCAACGTCCTGTCTCGCCATCCGGACCCGGCCACAATCCCGCCGCGTGGAACAAGGCGTGCGGACATGGGGATCTGGCGCACGGCCGACGGCAAGTTCGTCTGCACGACCGACATGGAACCACGCTACTGGAAGACATTCTGCGAAACGGTCGGGCGTCCGGACTTCGCGCCCTTGCAGAACGACGTCGTCGCCCGTCCGATGATCCGTTCCGAACTTGAGAAGATTTTTGCGCGCCGGACGCAGGCCGAGTGGCTCGATGTTCTCGGCGAGGCCGGCACCCAGTTCGCTCCTGTCCTCAGCGTCGCCGAGGCATTGGACAACGAGCACAATCGCGCACGCGGCATGGTCGCCGAAATCAGCTCGGGCGAAACCACTCTGCGCCAGATCGGCATTCCCGTGAAGCTGTCCCGCACGCCGGGCGCGATCCGCGACCTCGCCCATGCGCCCGGCGCGGACACCGTCGAGGTTTTGGCCGGATTGGACCTGCCGGGCCTCGACAAACACGCACTTGCACCCGCGAGCGGAGACGGCTCCGCCTGAGCCGGCAATCCTAAGATCATGAAGGGAGGAACATCATGACAACCAGAAGACAGTTCATCGCAGCGTTCGCCGCCGTCACCGGCGTCATACTCGGCGCAACGGCCGCTTCGGCCGCCGAATTCGAATTTTCCTACGCCTCGCCCTACTCGCCGACGCATCCCTACGGCATGGCCGACGAAGCCTGGATCAAGCGGATCGAAGATCAGACCGGCGGACGCGTGAAGATCACGCCATACTGGGGCGGCACGCTCATCACCAGCCGCGAGGGCGTCGACGAACTCGCTGCCGGCGTCGCGGACATGTCCTATATAGCGCCGATCTATGCCCGCTCCGGCTACGAGCTGACACGCAATACGCCGGCTTTGTTCTACGGTTTCGCCGACGCCGGAAAGGTGCTCGATATCTACATGAAGCTCTGGGACGAATATCCGCAGTTTGCCGAAGAACTCGGCGGCGTCCATGTACTGGGCTTCAACGTGGGTACGCCGATGCACCTGCTGTTGCGCGAAAAGCCCGTCAAGACGCTCGACGACCTGAAAGGCCTCCGTATCCGCTCGGCGTTGGACTATGTCGGCCCGCTTGCCGACTTCGGCGCGGAAGGCGTCACGATGCCGATGACGGAGACATACCCGGCCTTGCAGAAAGGGGTCGTGGATGGTGTCATCGCCCCTTACGAGGCCTTGAAATCGCTGAGCTTCGCCGAAGTGGTCAAGTACTATTCCGAACTGCCGCACAGCCGCGGCGCCTACCCCTCGCGGGCCATGAACCAGGCCAGGTGGGACGCCCTTCCCGACGACATCAGGAAGGTCTTCAACGACAATATCGAGTGGCTGAGCCTCGAGACCCTTGCCGAGGCGCAGAAGGCCGAAGACGCCGGCAAGGAATATGGCGTGGAGAAGGGTGTGCAGTTCAACACGGTCTCCGACGAGGTGACGGCGGAATATGCCGAGCATTTCGCCTCGAACGCCAAGGACGTCGCCGCGAAGCTCGACGAGCAGGGCCTGCCCGGCACCAAGGTTCTCGAAGAGATCCGCTCCGCATTCTGACCGACCGATCAACCGGGCGCCGGGATCCTGCCGGCGCCCATTGCAAGACACGCCATGAAAGCCGTCGAACGCCTCCTGCGCATACTGACCAGCATCGGCGCCCTGATCGGCGTCGCCGCAATCGCCGCGCTTATGACCCTTACGGTCGTCACCGTGGTGTTCCGCGCCATCGGAATCGCGTTTCCGGGGACCTACGTCCTCGCGGAACTGCTGCTCATCCCCGCGATAAGCTTCTCGCTGGTCTACGCCGCCTGGGAAAAGGGTCATACCCGCGTCGAACTGTTGATCTCGCGCTTTCCCGGGCAGGTCCAGAGCCTGGTTGAAGCGCTCATGACAGCGCTGGGCACTGTCTTCTGGGTCTTCATCGCCCAGTCGGCGATCAGGGAGGCGCTGATCCGCCAGGCGCAGAACGAACGCGCGCCGCTGCTCGACTTCCCTGTCGCCCCGTTCCGCTGGGTCCTGGTCGCCGCGCTCGTTCTGCTGTGCGCCATTCTCGTATTTCAGACCATCCGCGCGCTGCAATCCGGCATAACCCGCCGCGGCGACGCTCCGAAAGGCAAGACATGACCCCGATCGTTGTCGGCTTCATCGGCCTCGCCGGCCTGTTCGGCCTTGTCACCTTCGGCATGCCGATCGGTTTCGCCATGGGCCTCGTCGGGTTTCTCGGCTTTGCCTATCTGACCACGCTTCACGCGGCCGTCGTGAAAATCGGCGTCATTGGCTTCGATCTCACGACGAATTACGCGATCGGCACCATTCCCCTCTTCCTCTTCATGGCACATATCCTCTTCGCATCGGGCATCGGCCGCGATCTCTATGATTTCGCGGCCCACTGGCTCGGTCGCAGGCGCGGCGGCCTTGCCATGGCGACCATCGGCGCCTCGGCCGGCTTCGCCTCGGTGAGCGCCTCGAGCCTTGCCACCACCGCGACCATGGGCCTCGTCGCCCTGCCCGAGATGCGCAAGCACAATTACGACGTTTCTCTCGCGGCGGGCAGCACGGCCGCAGGCGGCACCATCGGCAGCCTCATTCCGCCGAGCGGCATGTTCATCATCTACGGCATCCTGACCGAGACCTCGATCGGCAAGATGTTCGCAGCCGGCATCATCCCCGGCATCCTGCTCGCGGTCTTCTACATGGCGACCATCGCCATCATGTGCCGGATCCGGCCGGAACTCGGACCGCGCGGGCCGAAATATACGTTTACGGAGAAACTGCGCAGCCTCGGCCGCACCGGCGAGGTCATAGCGCTTTTCGCGCTTGTGATGGGCGGCATCATGTTCGGTTGGTTCACGCCGACCGAAGCCGGCGCCGTCGGCGCGTTCGGCGCCGTGGCCATCGCCTCGGCAGGCGGCCGCCTGGACTGGCCATCCCTGAAGGAGGCCGCCTATTCGACGCTGAAGACCACGGGCATGATCTTCGGGATCCTGTTCGGGGCCCTGACATTCAACGCCTTCGCGACCGTCAGCACGATCCCGCTGAACATCGTCAATTTCGTCTCCGGCAGCGGTTTCGCGCCGATGGTGGTCCTGTTGATGATCCTCGGCGTCTATTTCCTGCTCGGGATGGTCCTCGACGCGTCGGCGATGATGACGCTGACCGTGCCGCTGTTCTTTCCGCTGATCACCTCGCTCGGCATCGACGCTGTTCTGTTCGGCGTGCTGGTTGTGCGCATGACGGAGATCGCGCTGATTACCCCGCCGGTGGGCATGAACGTCTACGTTCTCTCGGGCGTCGCTCCGGACATTCCACTGAACAAGATCTTCAAGGGCACCCTGCCCTTCGTCGTAGCCGACATCCTGCACGTCGCGCTGCTGCTGGCCTTTCCGGCTATCGCGCTCTGGCTCCCCGGCCTGTGATGCACGATAACAGTGGCGGAGCTGTCAGACGATTGCGAACCGGTCTCTTCTAGGGCTGCGACCTACCCCCCAGGCGGCGAAGAGACCACGCCACACGGCCAGCGCGGCGGCGCGGGAGGACAGGCTGCGTTCCTGGTTGAAATGGTTGTAGGCGGATGCATGGATAGCGGCAGGCTTCTGCAGATTTCGCATCCGGCGGAACCGCAGCATCGCCCGCTCCCGTCGTCGAAATGACAGATGCGAATTTTCGGCCCGGTTGTTCATCCAGCGGCCCGTTTCCTGGCGTTCAGCATTGTTCAGCTCTTTGAGGGCGGCGCCGTGCGAGCGGTACGCCGCCCACTCCGACACCCCGCAGCAGCCGAGGCGTGCTTCACCGTCCATCCACCTTCAATCCGCTCGACCAAAAGCACTCGACCTGAGGGCATCAGGCGGGCATTCTTATGCATGTTCATCCGGGACCTCCGGCAAGAGTTGGAGCTTCACAACCCCAATCTCCCACCCAAGTCCCGGGTGAACAACCTTCATAGCTTCTACAGCTGGCCTTCTCCACCTGCCTCGACGCCGCCCGCCCGCTTTCCGTCACGACGTTGTTTGTTGCCCGATCTGCGCGAGCCCTTTGCGCAGCGTGTCGGCTGTTCCCGCGTCTAGCCCGGCTTCGACCTCGACATGGATCTCGCGCCAGACCTCGACCGCCTGACGCATCACAGCGACACCCTCGGGCGTGATCCTCAGACGGCGCGAGCGCCGGTCGTCGGGGTCCGGATCGACCGCCAGCAGGCCACGGCGGGCCAGCGGTTTGACCGCGGCGGTCAGGGTCGAGGGATCCGTGCCGAGGAATGGGGCAAGGCGGCCGATGGGCGGCGGTTCGGGCTGGTTCAGCGCCACCATAAGCGAGAACTGGCCGTTGGTCAGGCCGAAGGGTCTCAGCGCCGCGTCGAAGCGGCGCGCGAGTTTACGCGCGGCCCGCTGGGCGGCGAGGCACAGGCAGGCGTCACGGATATGCAGGATCGTCTCGCGCGGCAGGAGGTCGGCGGTTGCATCGGGCATTTTGGTTTGATATCAAATTAAATCGCGCCGAGCAAGCTGGTCCCGCGCCGACAGGGAGGAACACATGACCGAACAAAAACCGATGCAGGGCGTCATTCCCTATCTGGCCATGACGGGTTTCGCGGGCGAGGCCTGCGATTTCTACATCCGCGCCTTTGGGGCGCGGGACTTGGGCCGGATGCCCCTGCCGGACGAACAGCCGGGGCCAATGCATGCGCAGGTTGAGATCAGCGGCGGTTGCTTGATGATGACCGACCATGGCGACGGCGGCACGGCGCCCGCGGCGAACTTCGGCCATCTCCAACTGATTGTCGCCGACGGTCGCGCTTGGTGGAACCGCGCGGCGGCTGGCGGGGACGCCTGACGGAGACGACCATGAGCCCCGAAATCCAAGGCTACAATTTGGCCGGGGATCCCGAGATGCAGCGAATCTGCGACCTGCTGGCTGCCGAGATAGATGCCGGGCTCCCCGAAGCCGAGGGCAGAATCTGGCATGCGCACCCGGTCTGGTTCCTCGAAGGCAATCCCGTCGTCGGCTACAGCAGGCTCAAGGCCTGCGTCCGCCTCCTGTTCTGGAGCGGCCAGTCCTTCGACGAACCGAACCTGGGGCCGGAAGGCAAATTCAGGGCCGCCGAAGCCCGTTACACCGATGTAGGCGAAATCGACACCGCCGAACTGCTGCGCTGGCTACAGAAGGCGCGGGATATCCAGTGGGATTACAGGAACATTGTCCGCCGGAAGGGCCGACTCGAGCGATTGCGCTAACGCCGCGATTGGAAAGTGGCCCTGCCTGACGTGCGGTGCGCGCAGGTCGATGGACGGCGTGTTCTCCAAGAAGACCTGGGAACGTGGCCCGAAGTGCAGAGT